>CAZVTE010000008.1:0-18264 GCA_964629705.1 uncultured Candidatus Saccharibacteria bacterium
CAAACAGCTTGTGGATACGAGAGACGGAAATATCTACTGGGTGGCTAAGCTTGCCAACCAGAATTGCTGGATGACGCAGAACCTAGCTTATGATATTACAATAGAAAGAATCAATAATAACCAAATTAACCCTACTAACACAGATATCAGTGAAGTCTGGAACGCCAGTTCTGCATATCCACCAACAGTAGTAGAAAGGAGCGTACCAGAAGTAGATAATACAGACATAAACAAAATATCAACAGCAACAACTCGATCATGGAATTTGGGTAACTACGTACTAACCAACCCGACCGATAGCACCGTCTGTAATAACACTAGCGGAACCAAGCCAGATAGCGTCACTGACGATGGCTACACTTCGGTCTGGACAGGTGGTAGTCTAGATAACTGTAATCGGTTAGAAAAATGGAATGGTACACAAGATAGTCATTATTCAATCGGAAACTACTATCAATACAACACTGTCACAGCAGGAACAAGAGGAGGATTAGGAAGTGGCAATGCTAGTGGAAGTATCTGCCCAAAGAACTGGACTCTACCACTAGGCGGAAATAGCAACAACAATACAAGCGGCTCATTCTATTACCTGCTAGAAAAGTACGGGTTACAAGCAAGCGTTAGCAATGAAAGCTATGATGTTGTCGAAGCACCACTCTATTTTTCTCGTGCCGGAACAGTTGTTCTTAATGTTGGTGCACTAAAACGCGTAGGCACCTCTGGCCGTTTTTGGTCGGGCACAGCTTCAGCCTACACTCACTCATACTATCTTTCGCTTGATAATGCCAATATAACCCCATCCGCCGCAACTTACCGTCACTACGGCTATTCTGTCCGTTGTCTGGCACGCTAGTACTTGAACATACACAGGCAAATCCAAGAATATCATTTACCTCCGACCGTTAACCCTGTCACAAATGTCAGGGTTAGCACTATCAAATTACCATAATCACCGCATAATACGCAACAAATGACGCTAACATAATTGCCCCCTCGGCACGGCTAATGGTTCGCTTAGATGCCGCAAAAATCAGAAGCATAGCCGCCGAAACCACCAACATGATAATGTCCAACATCTGAAAACCAGCCGGAGCTAAAGTTCCAAAAATTGCTACTGGTATACCCAAAACTACACAAATATTAAAGATATTGCTACCAATAATATTCCCAACCACTAAATCTTGCTCACCCTTTCTAGAAGCTACAATCGTTGTTACCAGCTCTGGCAAAGATGTACCAAAGGCAATAATCGTCAAAGAAATCAACCTCTCACTCATACCAACCAGCGTTGCAATCGCCGAAGCATTATCCACCACAAAATTACTACCAACAATAATACCGGCCAATCCAATTACCACAAACAACAGCGACAACCATAGGGAACGAGCAGGTTTTTCTTCCTCACTTTTCTTCTCTGTCTTTTCAGCCTTCGTATCATCCTTCCGTCTTGCCATCGTAAACAAATAATACAGAAATACTGCAAAGAACAATAAAATTGCCAAAGCATCCGACCGCGTAATTGCATTTACCGTTGCTGGAATTGCCCCAGTACTATCAAATATCATATCCACAAACAACACAGCGAGCAAAGCCGAAATTAGCAGACATAGAGGCAACTCTTTTTTGACCGTATTATCCTTAATTTTAATCGGTTTAATCACCGCTGCAATACCTAAAATTAGCAGAATATTTAAGATACAGCTGCCAATTACGTTACCAAGCACCATCTCCGAATTACCAGATGCAAGCGCAGACACCGACACGGCAAACTCTGGGGCGCTCGTACCAAAAGCTACAATCGTCAAGCCAATGAGCATCTTCGGAACCTTAAAATTTTCTGCCGTACTCGAAGCCCCCTCTACAAAAATATCCGCCCCCTTAATCAATAATACAAATCCAACCACAAGTAATAAAATATTCCAAATCATACCTTCATTATAACACACCACCTACATAACTTAAATAATTTTTAACTTCTTTACCTTACTTTTATTTTTCTATGTTATTATTAATACAGATAGGAGGATATCAAAATTAAAAATTCACACCTACAAAAGTTGTTCACTAAATTTTCCCGACAACAATCAGCCAATCCACTGTATCAAACCTCACATGCCATTTCGCACGAAGAGTTTATACGTTTTCTTCGTTCTCGCGGCCTAACGCAACCAGTAAGCGTAAAATCAACCAAAAATCCTCACCTTCTGGCAAAAACCTTGTTATGTCTCAGTTTAATCTTCATTCTCATTTTTAGTATTTATCTATTGCGAAATATTACACAATCCAATAGTCATACGGATAGTCAATCATTAACCAACTCTCGTTTTTCACAAAATCCAGCTCTAGCCGTCATTAAGTCTAATCCTGCAAAATTTAAACCCCAGTCAAACCTTTCTGTATTTTATGCGTTACTCCCGCAAAAATCCTCCACCGTCGCCAAGAAATCCACTCCAACACTTGCGCAGAGCCTACAAGAAACTATTGAATCTTGGGTTACCGAGGCTAACGTCAACGCTGGTATTGAAATCTACGATTTAGATAACAATCTTATACTTGCAACTCATAATCCTGACATGAGTTTTGAAGTCGCCTCGCTCTATAAACTATTCTACGCCTACGATGGTTATACTCAAATCGATGCTAATATGATTAATGCAGCCGAAATCGATAACTATCGTCACTGTCTAAACATCATTATTCGCGAATCCGATAACCTTTGTGCTGAAAAAATCATGGCAAAACGAAGTAACGTTAATCGAGTCTTAAATCTCATCGCCAAACTCAACTTAACGCATACTACTGATGCCGTACTGGCTTCTAGCGCCTCCGACATCACCGAATTACTAAAACTCTACTACACACATCCCGACTTATCTACTGACTCATGGAATCAACTCACAGATTCCATGCTTAATCAGACTCGTCCAGATTTGCGACAAGGCCTACCAAACGGCTTCTCTACTGCCAAAGTTTACGCCAAAGCCGGTTTCGATACAAAAGTATACAACGAAGCTGCAATTATTGAATTTCCTGCGCAGAACCGCCATTTTAGTATTGTGGTTCTCACCACAAACTTACGCTCATATAATGACCTTACCACGCTCGGAGAACACCTTGAGAATACATTTCTCAATCACATCTAGTAAGTCGTAAAATACTGCGACCAATAAGTTTTATACGGAGAATTAGGATCAAAGACAAAACCTACCGAAACATTGGTAAAGTTTGGATTGAGAATATTCGCACGGTGATCAGGTGAATTCATCCATGCCGCCACTACCGTCTCCGGAGACACCGCTGCATTACCCGCATTCAAATTTTCACCACTCATACCGCCAGTTGCCGGAATTGGACAAGTTGTTGCCCACGTTGAACCATCTGGCCGCTGATGCGAATAAACCGACATAATTTCCTGCGCCCTAATGTTAGCCGCCCCCTCGCAAGTCGTACCCCACGACAATGCAGCTAGCCCAGCCTTACTGCGCTCGGCATTCACTAGATTCAACACATCACGCTTCCACTGTTCAATTGGTGGCGCAATCACTGTCACCGTAATCTTATCCCGTCGACGCCCGTCAAAAGTACCAGCCGTAATCGTAGTTGTACCGGTTCCAGCAATCACTGGATATTTACAGGTAGCACTATCATAGCCTAGCCACGTACGCGCACTTGATGCAAAACCTGCAATCACACTAGCATCACTAGTCTGCCAATACATCTCGCCTAAATCCGATAAGCCACCACCCACGCAAATATCAAAATCCGCCGTCTGAAAAATCGTAATCGCCGTCTCATTCCATAACTCACCATCCGGCACTGGCTCACTCTGGTTAATTCCACCACTACTCGCCGTTGAACTATCAGTTACATACTCTACTTTTGGTGCAGAATTCGCACTAGCGTTTCCTGTTACTCCCAGACCCAATTTGTCACCACCATTACCACCAATCGCATTACCAGCGCCACTATCTACCGCAACTGGAGCATCAATCTTTTCTGAAACCGGATCAATCAAATTAAGTTGCTCTACAACCGTATCTACCACATCATCGCGTTCCGCCACTACTCGAAAGCCCACGCCACCATTAGCATTAATCGCCCCTACAATCATAATGCCAACAATCAACACTACTACAGCATTAACGCAAAGCAAAATCGTAATCTTAGTTTGTCTCAATAATTTCGCAGTCATAATCGCTCCTAAGCTCTAATATGCTTGCTCGAATCAATTACACTCGCCACTAAGTTAATAATCATTTCTAACTGAATCAAATCCCGACGTTCAAAAGTTCTCTTACCTAGCGGTTGACCCACCAACAAATGACCGAAAGTCTTGCCCTTAGCATTGCGAAGCTCTGCCACTGCATTCAAACTTGTTGCATCCAGAATCTTTTGCACGCTTTTATTTGGTTGCTGCCACACTCCACCCTTGTCCGTAGTTTTCATTTTACTAATTTGTTCAATTTCATCCTTGGTTAAAGACAAAGCTTTCGAGCCATATACTCTACCATTCATGACGAAACCAATATAAGCAAAATGCAAATGTGAAGCCAAGAAACCTGCTAAATCCTTCAAATCTACATTCTTTGATGCGATCCGATTCAACTTCTTGATTACATAAGCAATGTCCACTTGACCTACCGCAATTAACGAGTTCAACGCTGCACGAATCTCGTTGATCACCGGCATCAGCAACAGAACAATAACAATCATTAAGAAATTAAGCACTAACACTGAAGTTGACGGGTTCGGAATCTTAAATAATGCCGTAAAAATAATGTAAAATATCACCATATATACGATAACGCCGCATATCAGCAATATCACCATGGAAATAACCTCCAACCATCTCGCCGACACTGCGATTGTTCGGAATTTTACTAGAATATAATAAAAGGAGATTGCAAAAATACTCAAAACCAATGGACCAGCCCAGATCAAACTATAATTGCCAAAAAACGGCATGAACAAGTTGAACACAGACGCAATCATTCCAGAAATAACCCAGCCAATCAAGAAAATCATATCACCCTGACGCAAACGCTTTACTCGCGTCTTCCTAGCGCGCACCCAAATCGAACCTAAGGCTACCGTCGTATCAAAAATATAGAAAAGTACATAACTATAATACGCCCAACCATTCACTAAATACACCGTATTACCTTGAGTGGATAACTTATAACCCTCGAACATGATATCCGGATGATTAATCAACAACCCAACCATAAATGCAATATATACCAAAGAAATTCCCAAAGCGATTTTACCAAATCTCGTACCATGAGAACCGTATCCAAGCAAACACAACATCATCAAAGCTCCGGCAAGATAAATCGAAGCTATCATCGCAATTGCAACATCATCCTCCCCTACCGACAATTGTAAAAATTGTTCACAAACAATTGCCCAAATCGCCCCAAAAGACATTGCGCCAAAATACCAAAGCATGCGCGGGCGGTCAGCACGAGAAGCCCCTACTACTGCCAATAAGCTCGTCAAGATAGCCATCACAGCCACCGCAAACACTAAAATCGCAATTAAATTCACAGTTACCTCCTTAGATACTATAACCAGTATATCACGGACTAAATATTATAGTCAAGAAAAACGTCCCGCCTAAACGACAGGACTTTCTCTGTGTTTTATAGTAGTTGAAAAAAGAAGTTTTCATCAATACATCTGCACTATATTCAGACAAACAAAACTTTTAGGATTATTTACGCGCCACACAAATAATGCCCGCTGGATTCGTTAAGCTCTTCTCTGGCACAACATAGCCCTCAAATCGCAAATTACTAACCGAACAACTATACTGCGCCAGCTTCACTGCACTTTTTACCGTTGGCTCTACATGCATCTGCATTTCAGTCTTACCAGCATTCGCCCACCCCAGCAAGGCGACAAACTTCATACCTTCCGTATAGGTAGACTCATCAAAGTACAGCACACCGTTATCGCAAAGCAATTTTGCAGCTCCCCCAAAAAGCATTTCCTCCTGCTCAAAATAGTACATCGCTATCCCAGACATCACCACCAAATCATAGTGTCCCCACTGAGACTCATCCTCAAAAGCGGTCCGAAAATCCGACTGACGGTAATCAATCCCAAAATCACTTAACTTACCGCCCAGTATCTGCTCCGCATAACGCATAACCTGCTTGTCACGCTCATAAACCACGATTTCTTGATCAATCTGCCCCAAAGGATAGTCATTCAGCAGAAGCGACAACAGTAAGCCTCCTCCCAAGAAGATGACTCGCCGTGCATTCTTGCACCTCACAGACTCACCGTCTAACCGCTGTGTTACCACAATCGTAGTTTCATCCTCATAGTAATCTACTGCCGCAAAGTCATTATACGGTATTGCCTCCATTACATCAGCTGGAGCATGACCAATCCCATATGCAAATGACATACACATCGCCGGTCGCAAAACCGCATCCGCCATCATTGATAAAACATACTTTGAGGTTGAAGCCGCATCCAGCACATACTGTGCTACACCGATATTACCCTTAATTAATGGATAAACGGTTGGCCAAACCCACTCCTCAAAACCAACCTTCTCACGCTCATATTGCTCAATACCATCAGATCGCACCAGCAAAGTCCGTAGAGACTTATCGTGAATACACCGCACCATAGCATCTGAGGCCGGCTCGCGACTGCTACCCAAATCCACATAGTATTTTCTCGTAAACTGCTTATCTAAAAATAGCCCCTCTCTTCGCATTTTGTCAATAAACACCCTCAAATCAGCAACGATATCAAGATTCCTTTTGTTCCCACTCATATGAACAGCACTCCTTTCTCAACTCCAAATGTACTGATCAGTCAAAGCTTCCTTCTCAACTTCACCTAGACTACATTCTAGCATACCATAATAGAAAAAGCAAATAGCTCCACACTTCATTTAGCATGGAGCTATTCTATATTTTATAGCTGTATTACTTTTTCACGGCCTTTCGCGTCGACTTAGCTTTAGTTTTTACCCCAGCCTTAGCCTTCGTATTAATCTTCTTTGTAGCTGTTTCCGCCTTAGTAGGCAACTTCTTTTTATCTTTAGCTATTTTTCCAGTGCTCCGCTTTACTGCAGCACTCTTATCCTTTACTTTATCCATCTTAGTATACTTAGCTACATCTTTTTCAATTTTCTGTGCAGTCTCTAAGTCGCGATACTTTCTTAGCGAGAAATAAATTGCAAACGAAATCGCAAAGATTAAAAGAATAATCAAGATAAAGCCTTGTGAAAGTACAATATCAGCAAAGTATTGTTGGAAGGCAGATGCCGAAGCCTTACTCACCACTCCAGTATTTGGCACATAAGCAACTTCACCAAGTGGAGCGAGATAGCCAAAAGCTGCCAAATCACCCATCACATCCGAACCTAAACCATTATTCATTATTGGCAGATCAGGAGTCACCTTCGCTTCAGTTTTGTAAACTACTGTATATGTTAAGTCTTCCTCCTCAATTACACCAGTCACTATCTCAATATCAGGAGTATACTCTTCAATTTCTGGAGATTTTACCGCAAAATCATCGCCTTTTTCTAGAATTACAGTATAATCTGGTTTTGCCCTACTACCATCCTCATAAACATATTTAATTATCACAGTATATTTAGGCGTTTCTTCTGGCTTTTCCGGCTCGTCATGCGGAATCTTCTTATACGTTACCGTATAAACCAAATCTTTATCTGCCACTTTATCTTTCACAATTTCGTAATCCGGCATATGCTCCATAATATCTGGTGATTTTACGCTAAATTCGTCACCCTCAGCATACTCTTCTACAAAATCTTCTGCCGCTACTGAACCATCATCATACACATAGTGAATTGTCACCGTATGTTTCGGAATCTTCTCATAAAACACAGCTATGATTAAATCACTCTCTGGCATTATGCCCTCAACCACCGCCTGACTCGGCTCAACTCGATAGCCTGGAATATTCGGTGATTCTTCGGAATATGACTCGTCCTTTTCTAAATGATCAACGTAATCAGCAGTCAGCTTCTCGCCAGTTGCCTTATCTTTATATTCAATAGTTAAGGTGTAATCACGATTATCTGGAAGAATTGCTTCTGAGTCTCTGCGGTAATACACCACTCGCTCCACTGTGCCGTTTTCCGGAATCTCACTCTCGGCTGGCATTTTACCAGTCAAAATCTTTTCATTCTCATTTATAATAATGTATTTATCAATTTCCGGCGACTCTACACTATACTCCTCTTCTGCCCTCAGAACTTTGCTATTCGGCGCTTCTAGCTCTTCTTCACTATCAATATCTTTATAACGAACTATCAAACGATAAGTTTTTTCTTCCACTGGCTTCTTTTTGTAATATACTGTAATTTCAATGTCTTCTGTACCCATCGTACCATCGATAATCACATCTTCCTCATTCACCAGCACGCCATTTTCTAATTTCGGAGATTCTTTTTCATAAAACGCTCCTTCTGGTAGCACCGTCACATAGTCTTCTATATTATCAATCTTGCTACCATCTTCCCAGCGATAGTTGATCTTCAAATTATGTTTAGCAACTTCTTTTGGTTTATAACTTACGATTGTATTGTCATAAGTAACACCAGACACACCGTTCAGGCTAGTATAAAACGAAACCTTACCACTAATATTTCCCGTATCGCCAGAAGTTTCGGCATAGTAACGAAAATACAAGGTATCACCAAACTCGCCCGCCTTTTGCATCAGAATCGGGTTATCCAGCACAAAACCAGCTTCACTGTTCTGCGGCGCTGACACCCCTACATGAATCCAAGAACTTTCATCTTCTGGAGTAGTTGTGTATTCCAAAGTTTCTAAGCGCAAGGGAATAAAACCATTATTATTTTCTACTGTGCCATTAGCTAATTGATTGTTTTCATTAATGAAAGCTGCAAACCTTTCTAGATTGACTGGATTAATTGGATCGCGGTTTTTAACAAAAGCCGAATACTTCACGATGTTAGTCTTATCTTCAGTTTGACCAACAATTTCACTCTCAAGATTACTATCAGCCGAAATTGGCCAGTTCATATTCGAAATCGTAATGCGAGTATTGGCGTCATCAGTACTTCTCTCTGCATAGAAAAAGTCCAAGTTGACTACATCACCCACCTTCAACCCAACATCAATTGGATCGCCAATCACCTGATAACGCTCACTTTGATAGCTAGGGTTCGTCGTTGCCGGGTTACCACGATACAGGCTTCTGAAAGTCCGCAAATTATATTCATTTAGAGGATTTACATAACCGTTAAAATCGTTACTTGGTTCACCTAAAACCGCACGACCGCTCGTATCATTCACATGTTGCACGTAAGTCGAAATCGTACCATCGGTATTTACTACAAAAGCCCCATCGATTTTCTCGTGTAGACCACCGATATCCAGCACTAATTTTCCGTTTAGAAACACCCATACGTCGTCATCACCCGAAAAACTGAATTTTTCAGTTCCATCCGCCGCAATCTTCACTGGCACACTCAAATGCCCCGTAAAATGATAGTTGTGCTTTTCCCCCAATTTATTATTATAAGCCGCCGAATCTCCATCAGAAAAACTCACATCGTCCACTGGAAAGATTCGTTCACCGCCGTATTCATAAGTATTCTTTCCGGTACGATGGAAAGTTATCTCACGCTCGTGCCGCTCCGAAAGCTCCGTATCGTGAAACCATCGGTAAAAATTATCACCCGCCACTACCGGATCATTACCAGTAATATTACGCGTGAAAACATCCCGATTTGCATTCCAAGAATCATCCGCATTCGTAAAAGCTGGCACTGGAGTACCATCACTACCTAAAGTATCTTTTACTAATCCTTGTATTACACCCTTAGTCCAATAGCCACAAATCACCCATTCAAATTGTTGACTAGGTGACTCGCACTGATCCTGGCGTTGATCCCAATATGTAATCGGAACTGTAATTGTATCTGGATTGCCCAGGCTCGCCGTTTTCCAGGCCGCTGGCACTCCCTGCTCGTTCTCGATTTTTTCCAGCGACATCGCCTTCACCAAAGAAGAGACGCCTAGAATCGTCAAAATCAAAAACGAGACACAAGCAATCATACGTGCAACATTACACATATGATACTTCATAATATTTTGTTTAGCTTTTTTCATTAGCTTTTACCTGTTTAATTTTTTATTTTATTTTTATGCTTACATCTATTATAATCTCTACGCACGCGCAAGTCAAGCTTAAAAATCCCTAAGCCCTCCTTTATAAAACTAAACAAATATCCACATTTTCTCAATACTCCTGTATAATATAAACTATGAAATCCATCCGTATTCCTCATTACACTCTCGCCGAAGAACTGATTAGCGCCATTAGCCACGGTTTCGGTGCAGTTTTTAGCATTGTTGCTTTAATTTTAATGGTAGTTAAAGCGAACACGGCACTCGAGTATGTTACGGTTTCAATTTTCGGCACCACCATGATAATTCTCTATATAATCAGTTGCGTCTACCATTCACTTAGCCCTCGCCTTACCGGCAAAAAAGTCTTGCGCGTAATCGATCATTGCACCGTTTTTCTCCTCGTCTACGGCACTTATATTCCTATCGCCCTTCTAGCGATTCAAGGAGTTTTAGGCTGGGCATTATTTGGTATCGTCAGTTTCGTCACCGTTATTGGTATCACCTTATCCGCTATCAATACTGACAAATTTCAAACTTTAGAAGTTATTTGCCATCTTGTCAGTGGCTGGAGTGTACTAATCGCCCTGCCACAACTCCTAGAGCATATGGGTATTACTGGCGTAATTTTACTTATTACTGGTGGAGCTGCTTATTCCATTGGCGCCGGCATCTACAAAATCGGTAAGCGACATAGATATTTACATAGTATTTTTCACTTCTTCTGTCTGGCTGGTACGGTTTTGCAGTGGCTAGCAATTTATCTTTGTGTTCTCTAGAATTCTGCCGAACTTTATGCTAAAATAAAAAGAATGTTGTTGAAGGAGGTTTATGGATAATCACCACGAAATCAAGTGTCCACACTGTGGCAAAAGTTTCCAGATTGACGAAGCAGGCTACGCTAATATTCTCAAACAAGTCCGTGACGAAGAATTTAGTAAAGATTTACACGAACGCCTCGAATTATTAGAAAAAGAAAAACAGAGTGCCATTGAGCTCGCTGCGTCCGAAGTCCGAACCAAAGCTCAAAAAGTCCTAGCCGACCGTGACGCCGAAATTGCCAAATTAAAAGCCGCAAGCGAAGCCTCCGCCAAACTTGCTGCCGAAAAAGCCAAAAACCAGCTCGAAAGGAAATTAACCGAACTCAAAAATCTCGTTACTCGCGCTGAATCTGACAAGAAGATTCTCGAGGCAAAATTGAACGCACAAACGCAACAGAACCAATCCGATAAAGAACTTGCTATCACTAAAGCCGTTGCCAAAGTCGAAAGAGAACGTGATCAGCTGAGAAGTGAGTTAGTCGTTAAAGATAAAGAAAAAGAAACTCTAGAGCTTTCCTTAAAAGACAAATATGAGAGTGTCATGAAATTCAAAGACGAAGAAATCGAACGTCTCAAAGACATGAAAACCAAACTTAGTACTAAGATGGTCGGCGAAAGCCTTGAGCAACACTGTGAAATCGAGTTTAACAAGCTTCGCGCCACCGGTTTTCAAAATGCCTATTTCGAAAAAGACAACGCTGTCTCTAGAAGCTCCGGTAGCAAAGGTGACTATATTTATCGCGAGACCGATGAACATGGTAACGAAATCATTTCCATCATGTTCGAAATGAAGAACGAAAACGAGACTACTGCCACTAAGCACAAAAATGAAGATTTTCTCAAAGAACTCGACAAAGACCGCAAAGAAAAACAATGTGAATATGCCGTACTTGTCAGCCTACTAGAAGCCGACAACGAGCTCTACAATCAGGGAATCGTTGACATGTCGCACCGTTTTCCTAAGATGTACGTAATCCGCCCGCAATTCTTCATTCCCATGATTACTCTGCTTAGAAACGCTGCTCTCAACTCGCTCAAGTATAAAGCCGAACTTGCCCTCGTCAAAGAGCAAAATGTTGATGTTACCAATTTTGAAGAAAAAATTAACAGTTTCAAAGAAGGTTTTGCTAGAAATTATGAGCTTGCCTCCAAAAAGTTCAAAACTGCCATCGAAGAAATCGACAAAACCATTGACCATCTCCAAAAAACCAAAGAGAACCTCTTGCGCTCTGAAGACAACTTACGCCTCGCGAATAGCAAAGCCGAAGATTTAACCATCAAGCGGCTCACTCGTGGCAACAAAACCATGCAAGCCAAATTCGCCGAGCTCGAACATGAAGAGTAACTTGTTTTTCTACGAGAATCGTGATAAGATAAAGTTAAATTATTTAATAAAACTTAAAATAAAAAGGAATACCATTTTATGACAGAGAAAAAGTCTGATGCCGAAAAGGAAAAGAACGTTACTCTACCGATTATTATTTTTATCGCTGCACTTGCGCTAGTCGCAGTCTGCCTCATCGCTCTACCAAAGGGCGAAAGTGAGAGTGCTACCAAGACAGAAAACAATCGCGCCCCAGAGGCACTGGATAGTAGCGCCGAGAAATAGTTCAAGATTAAGCTCAGCAAAAATGACCCAGCATTCACTGGGTCATTTTGATTATAAAGTGCATTACTATTACTGCTCAATCCTTTCCTTGCTCCATTCTTGCGTTACCTTCAAAGGGCCAACCTCGCAGCACAGAACCTCAGCGTCAAAACCCTCTACCGGCACAGTATACCAACCATCAAAATCCGGATAAATTGCCACCAGCCACGGAATATGGCAACCAGTATTGTAATCACGAAGCACTGTGTAATATATCGTCATTACTACCGGCGTCTTCCATGTAGATATAGAGAAGACTTCATTATACTCAGTAATACCCGTACCGTCACTCTCCAGTACGCAAGCAACCGACCTCGACCGGCTTAAAACTGAGTGCCTACCTACCGCCAATGAGTCATCCCGAGCAGAAGGGAAGCTCCAACAAATTCCATTGTCTTCCTTACGCACCAGTAGTAGCTTTTTTCGCTCTGTCACTGCTACCTTGAAATGTCTTGAGCCACCACCAATCCGGTCATAGCTCTTCCGACTGCCGCAAGACAGGAATTCTTCCATATTGCTGCACTCCGGTATAAGCTCAGTTGTGCCATTTAGTAACTCGATTGTCCGCAGAATTCTCAGCTTAATTTCTAGCCGATTTTCCGCAATACTTACCACCTCAAAATGTCGCATAAACTCCCGATAAGAGATAACTGAACAAGAGCGAATCGTGTCCTCACCCATCGGCAAGGCCGAGCTCCCACTGTGCACCAGCTTATCCGCATCCGCATGCGGATTTTCACCTTCTGCGAGCAACGGCTTGTAGTACAAATCCTTTGCACTCTGCGAATCCTGAAAAATCAGAATCCAGCACGGAACAATTTTCTGCCGATAGCCTGCATTCTGTGTGCCATCACGCTCCACCCACTGCATAAATGCCTGACCACGCGTTGCGCCCAGCAAAATCAGCTGCTCCTCAGTTATTACCTGATTATTCGTCGTTTCTAATATCTTACGCTTGTTCATTTTTAGCGCCCCCTCTCTCATACTAAGGAATAAAAACATACCCCTATACTTCCATTGTATCACACATCTTACAATTTGTCAATACTCAAATCATATATTTCGCTCGTATCGCCAAAAAATAGACCTTTTTCTTACATTTTTTCAAACAAAATATTGCTAAGAGCATTAGTATAGCCCTACTACAAGCAGGGCTATGTATATTTTCCTCCCTTCAATAGTTTACTCACGAATCTCCAACCGGTCACCCCGCTCGGTGCGCACTAGATACACGTTTTTATTTAGACGTGTCACAATCCGATAATCACCAGTTGCCTGATCAACATGCGTCCTCCAGTCGCCATAAAAATCGTTTTTCACCACCGCTGGCGTACCCAGAACAATTGTCATACACAAGCTCGAGCGCGCACCAGTCAGTGTAAAGGGAATCACACGCTCTTCCTTCAACACTGCCTCACCACTGCTCTGTGGGTCTTCTTCGTCCTGGATTTTATATTTATCTAACCGCACCAGATTATTCGAAAACATCCCGTCACAGTATCCTCCAGCCGGCGCCGCCACCATATAGCACGATGCTCCACGAAGCAACAACAGCTCTCCTTGGTCGCTCACCGCCGTGCGATAACTAACATTGGACTCCTCTTCCGAAAAAGCGGCACCCATTGCCACAAGCTTATCCTCAATCGACATATCGCTTGGCATTTCGCTATATTTCGCCAAAAAGTGTGCCAACGGCATCCTAAAATTAAGCGTCTTTTCACCTGCTCGCCGCCCTTCTCTTGGCAAAACTGGCTCATAGATATTCTCAATCCACTCCTCCTGTTTCACTAGCGGAATCAAGAATTTTCGCGAAATCACCTCGGCAATCATTAACCAGCACTTTTCTACCGTTGACATAGTTTCGCCACTAGCCAACTTCTTCGTGCCATAAATCTGTCCCAAAGTTAGGCCTTCAATACACGCCATCTGGTAGAACGCACGCTCACCCTGCGGAATCTGCTGTATAATACCTTTGTTATGACGACTGGACATATCATCGTATAAGTTCTTCATTACGATTGCCGCCCGACCAATTAAATTATAAATCTTCGCTGGTACATCCTCAGCCCGCAAAGCTGTGAATACCAGCGCTTCACCATTTCTAATCAGCTGATTATAATGCGTCCGCGTCAACAAACCGTTCTGTGTATAGACTCCATCGGTATTTTCACCCTTCAAGCCAGCACTTCTCAGTGCCATTACACCATCAGCCGTCAAATTAGACGCCGAACCCGCATCAACTCCGCAAACTCCGGCAACTGTCGCAAAAATCCTCACTTTGTTATTTTCTAGCATTTTCTACTCCTCCTGTCATTCTCTGCATTCTCTACATTTTCTGTTCTAAAACTATTGAAACTTTAAGTTGCAATAGGGCTGCATTTTTGGCATAAAATCACTATTTCGTCAAATTCTAACCCCAAAATAACCATCTTTTACGAAAAATAACACACCCTATATCTCCATTATATCACACTTTGCTCAAAAAAGCAATAGTAATTTCATAAAAACTACTATTGCTTCTAGAATCTATTGTTTGCGCACCGCCAGCGCATCACTTACATAGTCAAACTTCGCCTTCGAAAAATCACTTGCATCCCAAAGCCAAATTACAATATCAGTTTTAGCATTATTCTGCAAAGTACTCAGATAGTTGTTTACGAAAGCTGTCAACTGTGAATCCGAAGTATTAATCCTCTCACCGCTGCCGCCCTCTACGCCCGCCTTTGCCGAGTAAATAATCGATGGCGTGCAGCTATTATTTCGCCACAACATCCGCGCATTCGTCGCAAAACGTGTATATTGCCAATCAATCTCGTCTCCCTCATTCTGCCAATGCAGAGTTACCACCCCCACTGGCCCAGTCTGATTCTCACAAATCCTTTGCTCCTCTGATTTTTCACCAACAATCGTAGTCGGCGAATTCGAACCAGAACTCGGCGTTTCCGCACTAGCACCGCCATCCGTACTAGCAGAATTATTAGCACCAGTCCCGTTATTACCACTCTGACTATTATTTACCATTGGCTTCGCCGTCTGCTCGGCTTTCGGCTGTTCTGTGGTCGGTTTTTTCACCTCCACGCACGTTCCATCCTTCAACTCTTGTCCATCCTGACATTTTAGTTCACCCTTCACTACAAAACGCACTCCTAACTTGCGTTCTGTTTCACCATTCTTCAGAGTTATAATCACTTCGTGCTCGCCCGCCGCAAGCTTTTGCAAAACCTCACGCTTCAGTGTAATTTCTAGAGTCTCACCCAAATCCTCCACGCTATAATCAGCCTCCATAAGCTCCGCCTCAAGCTCCAACTTTTCGAAAGTTTCACCCATTTCTTTCGCAATCCTAAAATTCATATCCGACGCTGACGCTAGGTCATATTCCAGAATCTCCGTTGCAACCTCACCGTCTTGATTCAATATTGCTACGTACTCTACCGCTAGTGGCAACTCACCGACAGCTGGCGCCTCATCTACCTTGCCATTATCGCCCTTCTGATCCAATAAATCAAACACATGCGTTTCATTCAAAACCAAGGCAGTCACTGCCGCCACCAAAATCAAAATCAAAATGCTTACAATCGCAATCACAATCTTCCGAAACACATGGCTGCGTGGTTCATAATTCAGTACGCGCCCAATCTCGTCCGCCTTAATATCAGACTGCACCTCGGCCAAATCACCCTCTAGACTCGTATTTTTCTCATGCGCCAACTCTGCACTAATCTCCTCCGCATCATCCGCCACTTCCGTGTCATCGGCCAAGTTCGGAGCCGCCTTTTTAGCTTCAAACGTGCCGGAATCCGCATTGCCTTCTCCAGTATCTGACTGTCGATACGTGGAATCTCCTCGATCTCTGGCCACTCCATTGTCTGCACTTGTATCTTCAACATCTTTTTCTTCCTCGCTTAATCTAGTATTCTCCTCCACCGCCATGTCTTCTTGAACGTCCTCAACTTCATCTTCGTTTTTATTTTCAACCGCATCCTCCAGCACGCCATCATACGATACTTCTGCAATTTCGGCTTCTGCCGTAGCATCTACGCTACCCTCTGACGCCTCAATCGCCACTTCCTGCTCAGCCTCAGCACTCAATGCTTGCTCCGCCTCTTGAATATCTTGATCAGTCTCTGACGTCTCCACTTCATAGACAGGACTTGAGCTTGGCACTACCACTTCTTCCTCTACTGGATTCTGCTTCGTTTTGGTCTCATCATCAAAATTAGGCAACTTAGTAATAGTTGCTAATTGCTTCGCACGTTTCTTGGCATGTTTTTTTGACATAAAACCTTTCTCATACTCCTAGTAGGTAGGAATTTATCTATAAATCCCCCTTATACTTCCATTGTATCACACAATTTTAAAAAAGTCAATAGTTTTATGCTATTTTGAACATACCACAAGCATAATATCATATTTAGCTCATGATTAATCTCGAAATATGTTATAATAATACCCAAATCTTAGTTCCATAAAACGAAAAATATGTTATAAATTACTTTTATCTCTAGCTTCTCACCAAAATATAGTTTCAGAAACCACACATTTTTTCTCTCAAAAAGCAAATCACTCCCTATCTACTAATCTTGAACCCATAATCTGTTTATGCTTAAATATAAACATGGACAACTTTTCTACTTTTAAAATCCGTGGCACTAAAGTTACTTCACCTTACGAAGTCAAACTTACGCCCGCCGAGACTAGACTAATCTTTAGCCTCCAAAAACTCTTCTCACCGGCAATGATTTTTCCAGATTGCTATTTTCCCAAACCTGGACTCAAAATTGCGCCCACCAGCAACGCCGACCTCCTTCAAGTTGATTGTATTGCCATGAACGAACAGGGAATTTTCGTTTTTGAATCTAAGGATTATAGTGGCTGGATTTATGGCAACGGTAAGCAAATCTACTGGACCGAAGTCTTGGATTATGGCAAAGAAAAACATCGCTTTTATAACCCTATCAAACAGAATCAGACGCACATCACGGCTATCACTGGTGTTTTTCCAGATACTACACCCATTTACTCCGTCATTGTTTTTGGTAATAACTGCACCCTCAAGACTCTAGATGACATCCCACCAGCGGTCACCATTTGCAAACAAGAAAATCTTCGCACTATTTTACAAAAATTAAAATATCCGCCCAAAATCAGCTTGACAAAACTAGAAGAATATCGAAATAATCTTAACGCCGCTCGTATCAACCCTACCGAATTTATTCGCCAAAATCATATCAACGAGATTAAAGAGCGTACGCGAGCTACTAGCTGAAACGCCATAGCCTTACGGCTAGGCAGCGGAGAGAAAACATTGGCCAACGTCCATAACCATCAAAAACTACATGAACCACAGTCTTTTCCACAAACAAGCGATAAGCCACTCCCACATCTGATGTCGTGCTATACCATAGCACGACATCAGAACCGCTATATCCAAAAGCTCCAATACCCTGAGACCATCCACTCCGCACAAAGTAAAGTGGGTGAGAGGCAATATTATAACCAGCAGCACTAGTCACAGACGTAGTTAGTCCATACTTATCAAGCATAAAGTAGAAACTGCCGTCACCGGTATTAGCTGGCACACTCGTATCGCCGCTCGTTGCCATTTTCCAGCCTTTAGGACAGATACTATTAGTTGCATTAGCGT
>CAZVTE010000009.1:0-17009 GCA_964629705.1 uncultured Candidatus Saccharibacteria bacterium
GGGCTGCTCTTTCTTTTCCAAAGAAAGAGCCCCAGAATACAAAAAGCGACACCGCGGGGTGTCTATTCCTTTTATAATCAATTGCAGATAAGCTGCAGAGTTGCTTATGCGATGTCGCTTAGTTGACAACCCTAGATGCTTACCATACAAAAGATACCTTTACGCAAAAAACGATTATAAAACTGAATAGACACTCTAATTATATCACAAACCTTGCGTTTAGTTGCATAAAATTATCATTTGCATGAAAATTAGTGTTCGGTTGCCAACCGGTAGTCACTGCCGGTTTCAACCCGAACGAAAATTTATCTCTAATCTGTTATTTTTCAGACTTGTTCGGGTATCTACCGGTAGTAACTCCCAAGTTTCAGCGATTTTGTTCGGTTTTTGGCAACAATATGCTTATTATGACTTCTCTGATAACGGAGAGAATTACCATAATATCTAGAATCAAATGCGCTCGGAGTAACATCGTTTACATCTACTACATATTCGGTTGCTAAGTAGACTTGAAGACTTGCCGTACTACTCCAGTAGACACCCCCGACGCCCATAGCAAGCATGCCTCTACCATCTACGGTGAGCATTATTCCAGTTGCCGCATAAAACATTGGGGTCTTGCGAGTATTATAACCACTTGCGCTAGGATTATCTCCGTAGTAACGCTCAATGGCACTAATTTGATTAAACTCAAACCCATACTGCCCCAGCAGATAGGCAAAGCTACCGTTAGCCCATATCTTTCTCATTAGCGGCGGAGAGAAAACCCACGCCAGCGGCTATCTCGTGCAGACGGATAAATCTCTTGTGCCATACTCATAGCATAGTAGCTCTGAGATACGTTGCTACCTGCAGAGCTGCTGTAGATAAAGCCGGCTTCAGCAGAAGACCAGAAGTCAATCCAACTACTACGTATTTGACCGCACATAGTATGATAAAAAGGTTGCCCGCGAATGTCTCGCCCAATAGCCTCAGCATTATCACTACCATAACCCCAAACTGGTTGCGAACTGATATACTTCTCAAAGCGATAATCATATTGATAAGCCAAATCAGCAAAGCTGCCCTCTAGAATCAGCGGTTGATTGTCAGCATTTCTACCGCTCGTTGCCATTTTCCAGCCTTTAGGACGGTTAGTTACCTTGTGGCAAGTTCGCGCTTTTCACGCTTACGACGACGTTCGCGCTCGTCATTCTTAGTGCGTAAATAAATGAGATGATAAGCAATCGCAATTTGAAATACCATAATAATGGCCGCCGAGCCAATAATCGCCCCTAGACCATAATCATAAACTAAGCTGCAAAGGAACATACCGGCCGCCTCGCCAAGGAAAGAAGTCACATATTTCACGGTATTATACTTAAATTGATATTTATTTTCTACTTGGTTGATATAATAGCCATCAGTCACGTCCTCATAGGCAGTAGAAATTAGTAGTGACCAAGTGATTGCTAGGAGGAAGATAAAATTATTATCCGTTAATACCGCCACGAGATAGGCAATTAGACGAATCCCGAATTTCAGCGTCATAGTTAAATAATCATTTTTAGGTGTGAGATATTTTAGTGCCAAGATGCCAATCACGTCTGCAATCAGCCCGGTCACCAAGAGGAAGTTTGTGGCTACAGTCGGCGTAAAATCAAGATAATTTGTTAGCATCAGCATTTTTAAACCTAAAGCTGCCGCAAAAGACATGGCCGCTAAGAACGAATAAACCATATAATAAGTCTGAAGCTTGCTACTTGTAATATATTTAACAATCGATGGTTGGCGTCCACGCGTTTTTTCGATTACCTTTGGCGTAGCAAAAGTAAACATCATGATTACGGCAGCCGCCATAAAGCCGATTGAAACCAGCAAACAGCCATTATAATCTACAGCGATACCAAAGAAGAATCTGCCCATCAGAAGCCCACCTATCAACACGCCAATATCCCTAAACAAATACTCCACTAGCTTACGCCGGCTATAGGCTTTATTACTTTTGATAACCGTGGTGATTAGCGGATAAACGCTAGTAATAATCAAATATGAGGTCACGAAATCCACAATGATAATCAAATCAATCATTAAGCGATTAGGCGTTAGCGTAATACCATTAGCCTGTGCTGTCAGCATACTCTCGCCCAGGCCGAATAAGCCAAACAGGTTCACTACTTTGAGTGCTAGGATCATTGTAATAAAAATCTTGAGATATTGGAATTTGAGACGCTTTCCTACTAGTAATACCGCTATCGCCGCCAAAACGGTCCCAAAACCACTTAGATTACCAATTTCTTGTGCCGAAAACCCGCTTTCTTGAAGCCATAGCTGGCGAAAATTTTCCCACAGACCAACTGATATGCTGAAAAATGCTAGCATAATCAGAATTTTTACCTCAGTGCGTTTCGCTTTTTGTCTTTTTTGTTCTCGCATATTGGTTTGATATTTATTTTTACTGTTCCTTCTCATCTTAGCATAACAGTTTTGCCATGACAATAGATTTCTGTTGTAAAAATTACAACATTTGCCGTTTTTACAGAGGTAATTTAAAAATTTTCCACAATGTAAAATTTACAACAATTTATAAAAATCAGCCAGAATTAGCTCAAAACTATAAAAAAGTGCCTCCAATCGCTATCGACCGGAGGCTATACATCTTAGCTAAGATTTATCTCTATCTGCTAGGCTGTATACGTAATTGATGTGTTCGGTATACGGATTCAGAGTTGCCATATACTTCAAGGAGTCTGGCAATTTCTGCGTCAAGTTCTCTGGAGGCGAGTTAACGTAAGCATCCGTGCCATAGATTAGGGCAGACACTTGCTGGTTTAACAAGCTTTCGAGCCCCTGTATAAACTCCTCACCATCAACGTGCGGCGACAAATCACTGTTTGACTCTAAAACCAGCTGATAGTCAGAATGAAACTCTCCCCAGCCTTTAGGCAGACAGACTGTAATACCCTGTTTAAGCATATTACGATGGAAAGCACGCGGATAAGTTACGTCTCCAAGTGTAATTACCCCAACTCTAATATGTCGCCGGCTAATCAAGGAACGGCTGAGTGCTGCCGACACCGTAAAAATTGGCAAGTCAGACAGCTCTACAAGCAAATCAAGGTAGCGTTCCATCATGAGCGATCCGAGTGCAAGGTGTGTCACTTTCTGCTCAGCAAAGTTAGATAGAGCGGCTTCAAGTTCAGCTTTTACCCGCTGAGTCTGCTTCGTAGCATTGTCGAGCAGCAGAGTGCGTAGTCTTGAAACGGGAATACTGTCGTCAATCACAATTTTCCCTCGCTCTATCAAACCAGAGAGCAATGCATCTCCAAGAGTTTTTCGGCCAACTTCGCGTTGTCGCTCGCCAGTATAGCAGGCTTTCACCATCTCGTCAGTAAAACCTAGAATCCCGATCTTCATTTTACCCCTCCTCATTCTTTTTCTTTTTACGCTCTTCATAACTATCATTTGGAACATCGCAGATATACTGCCGTCCACCAGCAGCTCCGTTGTATCCTCTGTATGAGAATTTATCCCAAGAAAATGTCTTCAATGGCGTTTCTACTGTTTCTCGTATCCGCTCGGTAGCTCCATTATCTTCCGCTTTCGCTCTGGAGGTTTTATTTGGGCCTGTAGTTGCTTTTTGCGCCAGCTTTGCTACTACTCCATTCGTCATGAACGGCGGATTATAGATATTGGCAATTTGTAATGACATTTTAAACTCCCCCTTTGCTTTCGTTATTACTTTGGCTAATTTTCGCTACTAATTTTCTCGCATCTTCAAGACTGCTAACACCACCGCGAAAGGTGATTTCAGTACCATTGATAGAGCGAACCATTGGTGGAAACCCAGAGTGGACAATCCACCCACAATCCTTCAATTCTTGGCGATGTTTTTCTAAGAACTTCAGCACCATTTTTTGTCGGTCGCGCGTTAGACGTTGCCTATTATTGGCGATCGCAAATATCAGCTTATTATGCGCAGCAATTAACGCTTGTGCCTGCCTCCGGTTTACTTTTAGCTTGTCGCAATCTTCCAAGGTGATTCCATCTGGATTTTCAAAGACACTAGCGCACTCACGCTCTGCCTTGTCACCTACAGTCAAAAGAGTTTCTACCGAGCATAAAACATCACGCGCTTGCTTGGCATACCTCCGACGACCTGGCAACAACTGCTTCCATAACGTTTTACTCATTATTTCCCCCTTCCGTTTACCGTTAAAGTGCTCAAGGATCATTTTTGTTCTGAGGTCAGCAAACAACTCAGCCTTTTCAAGCCTATATTTACCAAAAAATCTTGAATTTAACTAACTTTTGTAGATAAATTTAGTTGTTTTGCCCATTCATAGTGATTTTGACCACTCAAAAACAATCCTCCTGTCTCTATTGTAGCATATCATTACGCTCATGTCAATGGTTTTTACAAAAAACGTTATTCTCTACTCCAAGATAGCCTTAATACGACGGACACCCGCGCTAGAGCTTTCTTCTTTCGTAATCTTAAAATGTCCCAATTCGCCTGTACGCGTGATATGCGGACCGCCGCAAATCTCGATTGAAACTGGCTCTTCCCCCTCTTTGCCAATACTGTACACCGTCACTTTATCTGGATAGCGATCGCGGAAGCTACCATGTGCATGCAGTTCATCGAAAGCGTAATCTTTGTCGTATTCAGCGTGCGTGACCGGCAAATCTGCGGCAATCCAGCCATTAACCAAGCTTTCAACCTGTTCTAGCTCCTCTTTGCTCAGCTTATGGTCAGTATTAAAATCAAATCTTAACCTTTCTGGCGTGAGATTACTACCTCTTTGATTTGTATCCTTGCCAAGTACATCCTGCAAAGCCCTAAGCAAAAGATGGCAAGCAGTGTGATATTTAACCGTCTGGTCACTTGTATCCGACAAGCCACCCTTAAACATACCTTTTGAGGCGGTCTTGCTGCGCTCGCGTTGCTCCTCGAGAGCGGATTCAAATTCGTCTTGATAGTTCTCTGATAACTTTAGGCCATGTTTATAAACTTCTTCAATACTGAGTTCTAGCGGAAAGCCATACGTATCTTGAAGCTTGAACAACTCGTAACCATCAATAGTATCATCGTGTTTCGCAATCTTCTCCAGCTCTTTCATACCTTTATTGATAGTCTTACGGAAAGCGTTCTCCTCCTTAGTCAAGATTTCTAGCACTTGTTTGCGATGTGGCAAAATATCGTCAGACAAGTCTCGATAATTCTCTTCTACCACCGGCAAAACTTGCCCCAAGAACTCTTGTCCAATACCAAGGTCAAGTGCTCGAAGCACCGCTCGGCGCACCAATCTTCGTAGAGCATAACCCTGCGCTTTGTTGCTTGGCACTAATCCTTGTGCCGCCAAGAGGTAAGCTCCGCGCAAGTGGTCAGCAATGATTCGCATTTCGTCGGTATTATTCTCATAATTCTTGTGCGAGATCTCCTCTAACTTCTCAACAATCGGTCTCAGCAGCGAAATCTTAAAGACATCAAAGCTGTCAATACTAGCCGCGGTAATCCGCTCCAGACCGCCGCCGAAATCAACGTTTTTCTTTTCTAGTTCTGAAAAACTACCATCCTCATTGCGCTTATATTGCATGAAAACTTGATTACCAATTTCCATGAAACGCGCACCATCTGAAGCTGGATGACTCTTACCATATTTCTCAACATCTTGCTTATCTTCTCCGAAATCATAAAAAACTTCAGAGTCTGGACCACAAGGATCTCCCAGCGGAGTAGTCTCAATGCCACCGCCACGACTCCACCAGTTTTCTTTATCATCATAGAAGAAAATTCGCTCACCCGGGTTAATGCCGCGTTTATCACCATTCTCAGCGCTACCAATCTCCACAATTTTTGCTTCAACGCCAGCTTCTTCAAAAACTTTCTGCCAAATCTCAGCAGCTTCAGTATCTTTCGGAATGCCATATTTCTCATTACCAATAAAACAGGTAACGTAAATCTTCTGCGGATCTAGCCCCACCTCTTTGGTTAGGAATTCAAAGAAGTTTTCAATCTGCTCTTTCTTAAAATAGTCCCCCAGCGACCAATTACCCAGCATTTCAAAAACCGTAGTGTGACGTGGATCACCTACATCTTCAATATCTTGCAGACGCATAGAGGGCTGCGAATCGGCAAGACGCGTGCCTTCGGGATGGGTCTGCCCTAAAAGATAAGGCAAAAGTGGTTGCATACCAGAGCCCGTAAAAAGCGTGGTCGGGTCATTTTCTAGTACTAATGGCGCTGGCGGAATCACCTTGTGACCATGTTTTTCTTGGAATTCTAAAAATTTTTTACGGATTTCGTTTGCATTCATTTTTTCATTATAGCACAGATATTTCTAGAGGTGAAGTCTGAAACCGCAAAATAGGAGAAACTCACTTTTCTCCTCATTCTTTTACATTGACATCACAAGCTGACCCAAGAGATGAGCTAGAAGGTTTTTCTTACCCTCTAGCTCTAGTATAGCACACTTTTTGAATTTTGTAAATAGCTTTTGCTTATTTTCCTAAGAAAATCCACTATTTTGCTAGAATTTGCGAATTTTGAGTGTTTGGTGGCTAAATTTGCGCTTAGCTTTAAAAACAATGGCAGCGCCGGCTAGCAGAACGGCTACGCTAGTACCAATGGTAGCGTTTTGAGCAGCGACCGAGCCGAAGATACCAGTATTTGGAGTTTTGGTTGTGTTCTCTGATGGAGCACTAGTCTCCGGCAGTACAACTGGATTTTCTGGAGCATCTGGAGTAAAGCTTGGGTCAAAGGCAAGAGCGGCCGTATAGAGGTCATTATAGGCTGTGGTAATTTCTGCTGAGGTAACAGTTTTGCCAGCCTTAAGGTCGGAATAAACATTGCTAGCTTTGAGATAAGCCTGGCAAAGTTCTTCAGCAATAGGGTAGCTTGGGTTAGCTTTGATAAGTGCAGTCATCTCGTCACGAGTCTTAGTCTGATACTCTGCTAACAAAGTATCAGCTGGCTGAGTAGCAGTAGCAGTTAGATTAGCATATTCTTCTAACATACCGCTGTAGATATTATCAATGATACCGACTAGTGCGTCTACAGCGTCCTTGAAATCGGCTACAGTAGTGTAATCCGAGGAGGCCTTAGCGGTATTGATAAAGTCATATGGGCCTAAATCTTTCCAGCCGGTCGTGTCTACAGTGGCAGCCTTGAGAACGGCTTCTTCAGCGATAATAACAAAGTCGGTAATTCTAAAATCACTAATTGAGCCACTAGTAATATCGGCCGGATCTCTACTGACTAAATCAAGCATAGTGGTATCGTTATTCAGGATTGCTAGGCTCATTGCAACCGAACCCCATTCTTCTGCGCCCTGTACTTTACCAATTGAATTGATTAATTGTTCAAGTTCTTCAGCGGTCGGCGTAGCACTGGCTGTACTATCCGAACCCATACCGAAAGATTCGACGCCCTCAGTACTAGCGATGACCGCTCCAGCGTTGCTATAACCATGAACATACTCACCCTCATTAGACAATGGTACTTCAATCTCAAAGTCACCATCCACTGCTTCGGCAGCAAAAGTATTAGTAGTGGTAAAGCATCCCAAGGATAAGACTAGCGCTAGAATGGCAAAAACCTTGCCAGCATTTGTTTTCATTTTTATTTCCCATTTTTATCTTTATATATTACTTTGTATTATTGTAGCAAAGGTTTTTCCATTCTGCAAGTGTTTTTTCGACTTTTTTGTAAAGTTTGTTCGGTTTATTCTTCGATATTATTAATAGCTTTCAACTGGCACACAATCAAATTCGTAGCTATAATAACTTTCGTTTAGGCTATCCGCGAGACGGCACTTGAAATCCTCGATTTTACTATATGTTTGCTCTTTTTTCATTTTATTTCTCCTAGCTTAGCAAAACTGCCCCGTTTCCGAGGCAGTTGTTTTGATTTTCTTGTTTAGAACTTGCGAGCTTTGCGGTTCTTACTCTTCAGAGTCTTGCGAGCGGCAATTACACCGGCCACAACTCCTAGTGCAGCAACACCGCCAACAGCAGCGATAGCCGTCTTATTCTCACCTTCACCAAAGATACCAGTGTTTGGAGTTTTGGTGGTTGGAGCAGGAGTATCAGTATTAACAGAGGTCTCTGGCAATGCAATCGGCGTGACTTCAAAGCTAGCATCAATAGCCTTGGCAGCAGCGACTAGATTATTGTAATAAGTAGCAGCTTCAGCAGTCGAGCCGTAAGCACCACTTTCGGCGTCTGGAAGGATAGAAGCGTGGAAGGCGATAGCACCATGATAAGCATCAAGCAAAGTATTATATTTATCATAATCAGGCAAAGCCTTGGCTACGGTAATCAACTCCGGGATAGTCTTAGCCTTTAGATCGGCAATATTTGCAGCACTATCAAGCGTATGAATATCGGTAATTAGCGAGAGTTGAGAGCTGGAGATTTCATTCTCAGCTTCAGTAACAACAGCTTTCAAGGCTACGTTAGTATCATAGTCAGTTGTAGCTTTGGCAAGTGGAATTAGCTCATAGGTAGGCTTGGTGTCCCAGCCAGTAGTATCAGTACCTGCAGGAACATTCTTGATAATGTCTGCCTTGTAGCCTGCGCAAGTGCTCCACTTACAGGCATCGTTTTCTAGATAATTTACACTTTCTATGGCATTGTTCCAGACTTCAAGATTATCAAAGTGACCTTTGACTGAATTGATAGCTGATACCAACTCTTCTGGGGAAGCTGTCTCCAGCTTCCAGTCATCTTTCTTAGTATCCGTAATAGTAGTATCGGTTGGATCAACCGTGGTGGCACGAGAATCATCGCTTGCGCTCATAGCGGAAGCCGAATTTGGCATCGCAGACAAACCTAATACGAAAGCTAGGGCTAAGGTTGCAAGAATTTGAGTTTTGTTTATTTTCTTTTGCATGATATAAAGCCTTTTTATATTTATTATTTATAGTTTATTATATACCACGCTTATGGTTTTGGCAAGGACTTTCTTGTGGCATTTTATTCAGTAATAATACCGCCACCAAGGCAAATATCGCCATCATAAAGTACAGCTGACTGTCCGGCAGCCGGACGTTTAATGGCATTCTCAAACTCTAGCGTTACACTGCTATCTTCATACATCAACTTCACCGACACAAGTGGCGCACGGTGACGCAATCGTACCTGGAGATTCTCCGCCTTCATAATATTGTTCAGTTCCCTCCCACCACGAAGATGCAAGTTCTCTAGAAGCAAAGTTTTGGCCCATAGAGTAGGATGGTTAAGATTTTTAGAAACATAAACAAGATTCCTAGGCAGATCTTTCTGCACGACATAATACGGCAAGCCACCGCCTAGATAAAGACCGTGCCTCTGACCAATCGTATAGTAAATAGCACCATCGTGATAGCCCAGAACTTTATCAGTTTCAATTTCTCGGATTTCACCAGCAGCAGTGTCGAGATATTCCTTCAAAAAGTCTTTCATTCCCACTTCGCCTACAAAACATACCCCCATGGATTCTTTCTTGCCAGCAACATCTAGTTGATATTTCTTGGCTAGCTCTTTAACTGCTGGTTTAGTCAACCCTCCGACTGGGAAAATTGTCTGCGCAGTCGCTACGTCACTCATGCGATAAAGAAAGTAGGTCTGATCTTTATTTTCGTCCACCGCACGCAACAAATCTATATTATTAGTACGAGCGTAATGCCCAGTGGCAATAAAATCGGCACCGTGCGCTATTGCTCGATCATAAAACAGTTTAAACTTAATCTGCTCATTACACATAATGTCTGGATTCGGGGTGCGCCCACGCTGGAATTCTCCCAGCATGTAATCCACCACCTTCTGCTTATATTCCGCTTCGAAATCCCAAACTTCAAAATCCAAATCTAGTCCTACCGCCACGCGCTTAGCATCAGCCAAATCTTCTGCCCATGGACACTTCATGCCTGGTAAATCTTTGGACCAGTTTTTCATATAAATCCCCGTGACGTCATAACCCTGCTCCTTGAGAAGAATTGCGCTCACACTCGAGTCGACTCCACCACTCATCCCCAGAAAAACACGTTTTTTGCTACTTGCCATAACCAATCCTTTCATATTCCTGCACTACTGCTTCAGTAATAATCTGAGCTGCTGCCTTGACATCTTCCAAGGTATTAGTGCTGCCCAGAGAAATACGGAGACTACCAGCAATTTCTGCGTCACTTAAGCCAATAGCTGTCAAAACGTGGGATTTAGTGCCTTTATTAGCGGCACAGGCTGCACCGGTGGAGGCTAGTACTCCACGGCTTTCTAGTTTATAAATCAATCTCTCGGCGTCGATTCCAGAAAAACAAACTGGAACAAAGCTGGCTAGTTGATGCTTAGGATTGCCCAAAAAAATCGGTTCAGGATACTTTTGATGAAGATTATGCTTGACTTTTTCTGAGTCTTGTGCTACAATAGAGATATGTGCGAGTTCTTGACGGAGAACTTTAGCCATTTCTTGGTATTTCTTGCGATTGCCAGCAAGATGTGTCTTTGCATCTTCAATCGCCGTAGCAAAAGCCACTGTACCTGCCACATTCTCGGTACCACTGCGTAAGCCTTTTTCTTGACCACCGCCAGGGATTAGTGGTCTTAGTGGCACGCCATGCGCCAGATACAGTGCGCCAACTCCTTTCGGTCCACCGCATTTGGCCGCATTAAGAGTGAGCAGGTCCACCCCAAGACGAGAGACATTGATATCAAGCAAATTCACCGCCTGCGAAGCATCCGTATGTAGATAGATCGGAGTTTTATCACCAGATTGCAGACGTTTTTGGCGAGCTTGGCGGATAATCTCGCTAATTTCGGCTAGCGGCTGCACCGTACCGAGCTCATTATTCGCCAGTGCAATAGAAACGAAATCTACATCATCGGTCAACTTCTCTCGAAAATCTACTAGGTCTATAACGCCATTCTTATCAACTTTTACAATCTGATAAGGAAGCTGCTTAGCATTCTCGAGCACAGCATGATGCTCAATTTCTAATACTAAACATTTCTTGTTGCAAGCTCCAAAAGCCATAGCAATAGATTCAGTAGCACCAGCGGTCATTACCAAGTCCACACCCTTAGCGCCAATAGCATGGGCGATGCGATTCTTGGCATCTTCATACTCTTCACGCACATGCTTAGCTGGCAAATACGGCGCCGATGGATTATAAAACTTTTCCGTCAAAAACGGCAGCATCGCATCAATAGCGCGCTGTACCATAGGAGTAGCGGCAGCATGGTCAAGATATATCATGTATTTATTATAGCATATTCTGCTCCATCTACAAGTCTGGAGTTTCGTAATAGTAGGATGTCTCAAGCCCCTTAAAAATTGTGGCTTTACTCATATCATCTGTAAGATTATCTTGAATTAGAGTTTTGAGCTCCAGTGTATTGACTGAGCTACGTTCCATTGCTTGTAAATACAGTTTTTTGTCAATATTTTGCCAATTGACAATTTTGCCTAAACGTTTTTGAAATATTAGATCCAGCCAAATGCGCGTGCTGCGACCATTACCTTCCAGAAAAGGGTGAGCAATATTCATTTCGACATATTTATCAATAATTTTATCCAGATTTTCTTCGCTCATTTTATCAATTTTTGGTAAAATATCTTCGAGATAGAGTGCGTTGGCGAAGCGAAAATTCCCTTTGGAAATATTCTGCTGACGAATCTGACCAGCAAAATCGTATAAATCCGCAAAAAGTTGCCGGTGAATTTGCTGTAAACCTCTCGTGGTGCCAACTTCAAACTCATCAATCTTACCGGTCTGGAACATTTCCTTAGCCCTATTAAGGCTTTGCTGGTCAAATTCGCTTAACATAACTCGATCATAGCATATTTTCACTCCGATGCAGAGTGATTTTTAGTTTGCCTGCGCGCAGGTTTTGCGCTATAATAATGCTTATGACACATCGAATTGGCGTTTTTGACTCGGGCGTGGGCGGTTTAACCACTCTAGCAGAAATTCAGAAATTATTACCTAGTGAGCATTATTTTTACGTTGGTGACCATGAGAATAATCCTTATGGTGAGAAGTCGCCGGCAGAATTGACGGAAATTACCACCGAAGTAGTAAAGCAGCTGCGTCGGCGTGGGGTAGAAATGATTGTGATTGCCTGCAACACCGCTACAACTAAATGCATTAGCAACTTAAGGCGGCGTTTCCCCGAGATTATTTTTGTGGGTACAGAACCGGCCATTAAACCGGCTTGTGACCGTGGCTACAAAAAAGTTCTGCTAATGGCAACACCAAATACCACCAGCTCCAAGCAAGTGCAAAAGCTAATCAAAAATAATGTTAAACAGCAAAATCTCACTGTCTTACCATGTTATGGTCTCGCAGGAACGATTGAGGAGATTTTAACACCAATCGTAGGCAGGCTGGATGCCGCCAGATTAAACATCGGTCTGGAAGACATGGATATGCTTGAGTTACCAAGATGGCAAGATTTTCACTCCCATCAGACAATTCAAGACAACGCAACTGCTTGGGCAAGATTAGCCGGTTTGACCGAGTTAGAACATAATCAAAAATTTAACTCTACTTTGGATGGTTTGCTGAGCCAAGTAGAAAATCCAGAATCTTATGATGCAGTGATTCTAGGTTGCACACATTACGTTCATATCCGCAGAATAGTTAGCCAGCGTTTCCCTCACGCCACTATGATTGATGGTAATAATGGCGTGGCACGACGAGTGAAGTCGCTGATCGAAGAACTTGACCGTGACCGAATCTTTGTTTTATGATTATTTCCTAAATCCGAGCATAAAGTTGTCGCTTCACCAAATCAAGGTAGGTTCGAGCCGCATGACGAAAGTTATCTAATTCCTCACCCTTGAGTTGAACGTATTTGCCCGCAGAGAGCTTCTTGTAAACCCCCGATGGTCGCACTTCATAGCGTACAGTGAATTGGTGTGCATGAGAATAAGAGTCTAGCCAACCTTCATGCCAAATCCAAACATTTTGCTGGTCATGAAAAAACTCACGGCGGTGACCTTCGGGAATCGGACCAAAAATTGTACTGCCAATGCGAGATTCAGCATTAATCAAATCTCCGCGCGACATCCGACTGTGCTTGCGGCGAGCCTTCATGGCGGCTTTTTCGAGTTTGCGTTCCGCTTTTCGTTGCTTCTTGAGCTCGCGCTTCGATAAAGTAGGTTGTGTTTCCATTGTCATTACTCCATAAGTTCCATATTTTGCAAAGTTTTCCCGAGCAGCCTGGACCATATCCACTACCGGGCCAATGGCTGCCTGACGTTCGCTATACCCAGGGACAGCGCTAGCCGCCACGGCTTTATCCACCACACCCGGCATGTAGACATATTTTTCCGGCTTAGGCGCACGATGTGGAATGCGAAAGCTTTCTGATTCGATATAGTAAGTCGGAATATTTGCATTGACAGTTTCGATACTACTTGTGCTAATTTTGGTGCTATAATACTTGCTTTTTGCTTGAATTTTTTGCCTCGAGAAGCCTAGGCTCATGCAACTGACGCACGGCATCGCTCAATCTCCTCGGCAATACTAGTCAGCTCCTGATAGACCTCAAAAGCCGTAGGTTTCTTGGATGGTGACACGAGATGGTCAAATCTTGAAAACTGTTCTTGCATTTTTAGTTGTTTGCTCCGCAATTTTATATTCTGCCTCACCCAATTTTTCCGCGAGGTACGTCGCAATGGTTTTGACATACCTTGGTGAGTTTATTGTACCACGGAAGGGTACTGGAGTCAAGAAGGGAGCATCAGTTTCTAGAACAATTCTTTCCAAAGGTGGCAAGGCTATGGTATTATATGTGATTAAACCGTTGACGCCGACATAAAAATCGCGTTCTAGGACTTGTTTTAAAGCCTTTTTCGAGCCAGTGAAGCTATGAACCACTCCACGTACGTCTGGAAAATTATCCAATACCGCCAGTGCGTCCGTAAAAGCTTCCCTAATATGCAAAGAAACTGGTAGATTTAAATCTAACGCTAATTGCAACATTTCCTCAAATAACTTAATCTGGGACGCGCGATTATACGGTTCATAGTGATAATCTAGGCCAATTTCGCCGATTGCCACCAACTTGGGGGCATTTTGCAAGATTTCTCCTAAATTCAAGTCGTCAAAATTAGTCCGAGAGTCTTTCGGCTCGGTTTCTGCTTCTATATTAGCACAAGCTTTATTATTTGTCAAGAGTTTTTTGGGAAAATCTTCTTGGCCGGCAAATTCTGGATGGACACCATAAGTCCAATAGACCCCTTCGTGCCGTGCAGCGTATTCCTGAGCATTCAGTGAATCTTGGTGATTCGTGCCAATACAAATAATTTCCCGCACCCGAGCTTGATGCGCCGCTTTCAAGAATTCAACCTGCTGCTCTGAGGTAAACCACTGATGGTCATGCAAGTGGCAATGCGTGTCTATCAAAAAATCGTTTTCCATAATCTATATTTTATTATATCATAATTTGAAATATTTTTCACAAGATAAACCCCGCAGCACATTAGACTGCGAGGTCATCATCCCTATCACTTCCTTTCTATGGTCATATTTGGCCTGCTACATTGTCGGAGACTCCTCTTTGACAACTACGTAAACAACTTTTCATGAACTGCTTGATATGCTTCACCTTCTCTGTCTGCACTGGGTTAAACTCCGTGCCATGCAGAACATCATCGGCTTCCTCTGCAGTCAATTCCGAAATGGATATTCCACTATAAGCATAGGTCGGGAATGTAACCTGATAAGCGTCCACATGGACACCGCTAGTCTTCTTCTTAAAATACACCACGTTACAGACCTCAACAGCATCGATAACATGGTTACTAACCTTATAGACAGAGAATCTTCCATCATGCTGGCGATAACCAAGACTCAAAACACCATCCTGCAGCGCCACTACATCAATCGTACCCTCGTAGTTGTAGCTAGCGTCACGAACACCCTGTAACAGTACTTCGGTAGTGCCATCGGCATGCAAGCGGACAAAATCTCTGCCGGTGTTCAGATACATGTCGTCACTGTCGGCGTCAATAACAGCAATGAAGGGGTTATTCGACTTTTTCTTGTTATATTTAGCCACATGATAATCCCACTGCTGAATCAACTTTCCCTTGCAATACTGCGAGACACCATCACGTGTCAAGAAGAAAGTGCCAGCCTTATCATCAGCCCACTCAGCCTCAAGTGGCTCAAGCGTCAAGTTGGTTGGCAAATCTACATAGCGCATAGATTTAGCTTCACCATACTCCACTTTGTCTTTGCCATAGCCGCTGGTCCAGGTTTCTTCTATCACCGTAACATCCTGATAGTTGAGATATTCCGGCCCGGAACAATTCTCCGGCAAGAAACCAAAGTTCTCTTCGTCCGTATACGAAAGAGGTCGTTCATACCAGTAATCAATCCGGCCAGTGTGCGGGTTCAGTTCGGCAGCAGTGCAATAATCCGCTGAGAATCGCTTCTCGCCGTCCCATTTGCCGGACTGGTAATCATTAATTAACTCGGCTGGGTTCATTGAAAAGGTTTCTTCGGTCAGGGGCGCGACTACTACATCGTCAAGCTGCAGCCAGTACGGATCGTAGTCATAAACCGCAAATTGATGTTCATAGTCGCTCGACCAGATAAACCAATCGCCACTACGCCTCGCCCACGGCTGACTCTTATCGCGAAAAGACTGCACTACCTGTGAGAAATCCTGCCAGTCGCCATCATAGACCGCTGACGGATAGTAAGAGTCTTGGCCGATTTTAATCCAGCCCTCGCCAATTTCAGAATAAAAGGCTTCGAGCTGCGGGTCTGAGCTTAAATAATCTTCACAGATCTCCGCTACGCTAACAGCTATCATTTCTTGTGAGACCGGATCAGCTGACGTAGTTGCAGTATCAACTGTTTCTATGTCCGTTTGCGGAACTTTTGCTTTTCGCGCCTCTCCACAGCCGCAAAAAGCGCTCATAGCACTTACCAATACAACGGTTACAACATAATTCTTTCCTTTCATAAGAAAGACCTCCTTTTTTGAAAATGTAGGGATTTTAAAGTACAACATAACCCCCGTCTTATGATTATACTCTCATTATAGCACACAAGCTCTAAAAAGTCAATGCTAAAATAATAATTTCGCCCTAATAGCTTCATATTTCTATAAAAACGCCCTCCCAGCGGAATCACTGGGAGGTTTGATAATATTTTGCCTCTAACAGGCGAAGATCCTACAAGATAGGAGGTTTGTCATGGTCGATACAAGCCTGATTCAACCACGGCAGAAAATCACTATAGTAACTATCTGGCCAATAAATGAAAGTAACGGCGTTGGTTTCGGCGTGGCTTCGCTGAATGTAGACGGTCATCTCGGTGGCATCCCAAGAGACCGACTGCTCGCCAAAAATCTCTTTAATTAAATCTTCGTAGTCGGAGTACTTTCTGATATAATGATCGGTCAGTGTCTGCACGATTGCCGCAGTCTGCTTATCGCCAATAGAATACTGCATATACTGCACCTCATTTAACGCTTCCTCAGCCAGCATCCACGGGGATTTGTGATGATAGAACTCTATCTGGCAGAGAAAGCCAAGCATCTCAATATGCTGATACTCAATATGAATACGTTGATCACGTTCTGCGAAAGTGCGATTCATCTGCTGAATATTCTGCAGAGTCTTAGTGCGCTGTTTGATAACATTCTGTATCAGCTCCGACTGAGGACTGAGATGCAGACTATTCGCCGCCGTATAAGCTTGGTTGGTAATGATATTTATGATAGCCTCATTCTCAAACTTCTCCTCTATTGCAGCATAGTCCACCGGTTGATGTACAGTGCCAAGCGCTTCCGCTGGTAGCTTATTTTCTGCTGCTTCCGTCATTTTCATCTCTTCTGTTATTACCGTTACTCCCGTCATTTCTGTTTTTTCTGGCATAATAGCCCTCCTTTTTTGTATTGTGACTCTTAAATTACGCTGTGCACCCAAGCTCTTAGATTGCTGGCGCACAGACCTTCTTCTTGTACATCTATGAGAATATCATACTTTGCGACATAAGTAAAGGTCGAGGTAGCGGCGGCTTAGCTCT
>CAZVTE010000010.1:0-16733 GCA_964629705.1 uncultured Candidatus Saccharibacteria bacterium
TCAGGATTAAACTTATAAGTGCGTTCAACGCCACTGGCGTCATTAAGCGTATTATTGTGCCGAATCACCTTGACCTCTAAGTTTGGGCAGGCTATTTTCTCGCCCCTCACGTGCGCAAGGATAAGCTGCCCAGTTGGCAAAATCACTTCCCACTCCAAGCTGTCAAACAACTCACGTTCCAGATTAACCTTCTGCAAGAGCTCATAGTTACAGGCCAAATCAAGGAGCTTATTATAGGCATCCCAATTGTAGCCATCAAACTCAAGAGCTATATCCACCACCGGGTAGATATCTTCAAGCGTAACTAAGATTCCCAGACCAGCCAGCCGGTACGCCAGTTGCTTAATCCGGTCGTAAGTCTCGCCGTACTCAATAGTCTCGGCAACCTTCTGGATTTTCTCCAAGTCGCTTTTATCCTTATGTAATGGATAATCCTCCCCGGCTTCGTTATCTTTCGTTACGCATCTCACCACCTCCCCTTCATTATCATCACGCACGATAGATACACCAGCGCGCTCCATGCGCTCCTTCTGTTTCGCCAAAAAATCATCAAATAATTCTGCCATTTTGTTTCCCCCTTCTTTCTTAGAAAAGTAAGCTAGCTTCTGCTTTAGTCAAATTCTAGATGTGCTAAGCAAAAACTTGCTCCATAATTCTATTTTATCATACTTTTTTAAATTAGTCAATAGATTTTCATGGTTTTCTTGCATTTCTGGCAAAAATCTTCTGTTTTTTTTAAACTAAATTTGACAAAAGTACTTGACTTGTGACATAAAATGAATTTTCTATGACTTTGATATTGACAATAATTCTATAGTATGCTACAATAGGAACGTACTGAAAAGTGCGCAGCCCAGGCAGGCAGCTTGGCGTAACTTTAGATTTTGGGTATACCTTTGCTGGGCCTATAGAGATAAGCCCAAGACCATACTGGAGGGATCGTATGAGGAAAAAGATTAGAACTTTTTTGGCGTTATCATTAGCCGTAATGAGTATACAAACTATACCGGTGCTAGGTGCCGTACAGAGACTTAGTGAAATACCAAAGTTTGTTGAACGCGAGGATTTCATTCGGATTCCAGAAGAAGGCGAACTGGCAGAGGCGTTGGACACAGCGGATTTTAATATCAGCCTCTACTGCATGAGTGAAGGCAAGTTTATGAAGGCAGGAGACAAGCTTCTGCCGGGGTTTTACCAGCTGAAGGCCACGATCAACTCTGGCAATGTCGAACTACAGAACTGTCGTATGGCCATAAAAATCAATAGCACCGATGGCCTAAAAGTGACATCTACGGCTACCGGAACAGTTGGAGAAGCCATAAAAAAGCGAGAGTGCTCACCCTTCATGATACATCAGAATCTGCAGTTTGACCTCATGGACTTAGATAGGGTCGCCATCTTTGATACACTCAAATTACAGGGGACTCAGGCTCCATATTACGGTCAGAGAAATCTTAGTGCAGTATTTAATGATAAAATGATGGCGATAGCCTCGGACACTGGCACTAGCGGCATAATCAAGGCTGGTGGAGCGGTGAGTGTAACGATTACTTTCACAGTCTCCTCAAATTAACAGTTATATAAAGTAACATGACAACAGTATACCCAAAAAAAATCACAACCAGTGCGTCAAAGTAATACCGACGCACTTTTTCATATCTGTAATTAAGATTTGAGGGCGCTTTTCGCATTTGCCGGCGTATTTCTGTGCTATAATAGAGAAAAGAGAGGTAGTGAAATGACGGACAATGCTGAGATTTCGGGAATTTTGGTGGCGGCGCACGAGCTGAAGTCACCCCTGTGTATGATGAGACAACTGGCTTTGGCCTTGGATTTGGCAAGTGATGAAGCAATACGAAGTAAGTTACAGCGCGATTTAATTAATATTTCGGAGCGTGCTCTGCGGCAAGTGGAAGATTTAACCAAACTGTCACGCCTTGAGGATAGCTTGTTTGCAACTGAACCGGTGAGTGTACGGGCAGTGTGCAACAGCGTACTTAAAGAGATGCAGCCATATTTCCGTTCTAATCAGCGTAGTCTGGGGGTAAAATACTCTAACCGAGCACGGTTAGCAGTGGCGAATCGCGATTTGCTTCGTAGTATGTTGTATAATTTCTGCTCTAATGCGGTAAAATATTCAAACTTAGAGAGTGAAAGTTACCTAAGCGTACAAGATCACGCTGGCAAAATTCGGGTGGTGGTGCGGGATTTTGGCCCTGCCTTACCGAGTAAAGTCGCTCGAGCACTAGAAAAAGGTTACTTAGATCGCCCTACTACGGTAGCGATGCGTCCGGATAGTTCTGGGCTAGGGCTTTATATTTCTTCTCAATTCGCTCGGGCTATGCACGCACAACTCGGAGTGACGCGCCACAGCGATGGCACGAGTTTTTTCGTGGATTTGCCAGTGTCAACCCAACTGGAGCTGGCGTTCTAGATGAATGAAGTAATTTTTATCATTGAGGATGATAGCGAAATGGCAGATTGTTTGGAGCTCGATGCGCGTTGCGCCGGTTTTAATCAAATTTATCGTTTTGAAGAAGTTATCAGTGCAATCGAAGCGACCAACTCGGTCTTGCCAGCAGTAATTTTACTAGATGTCTTGTTGACTGGACCTAATGGCTTTACACTACTCAATGAGCTGGCTTCCTACTCCGATACAGCCAAAATTCCAATTGTCCTAATTTCTTCGCTAGATTTTGAAAATAGAGATTTGCGCCATTATAATGTGATAAAATGTTTTAATAAAGCTACTATGCTACCTGGCGAGCTCATTAATACACTCAGTTCAATCCGGAGTCTAGCCTATGCCAGCTGACATCCGCACAAAAGCCATTATTTTGCGGCGCACGAATTATCGCGAGGCTGACCGTATTCTTAATCTCATTACACCCGAGGGGAAGGTCTCCGCCCTGGCCAAAGCTGCCCGCAAGGAGAAATCGCGTCTAGCTGGCGGAATAGAACTTTTTACGGTAGCCGATGTGGTAATCCATCAGAGTAAATCACAAGGTATGGGAATTCTCACTAGCGCCAAAATGCTGAAATTTTACGGTGGAATTCTGGCGGATTTTGACAAGCTGACGCTAGCTTCGGATTTTCTCAAAAAAATTGCTAAGTTTGCCGAAAATAATGATAGCCCAGAATACTTTGATTTACTCCGGCAAAGCTTGAATGCGCTCGACAAAAACATTGCTCAGGCACTCGTTGAAACTTGGTTCTACCTAAACCTGTCTCGTATCAATGGCGAAGAAATCAACCTCGTGCGTGATAACACGGGCGAAAATTTGAGTCCAGACTTGCGTTACAACTGGGATTATGCAGAAAAAGCCTTACGCCTACACCCCAGTGGACAAATTGGCGCATCCGAAATCAAGGTAGCACGGTTTCTACTCGCCAATCCGCTTATGCTTGCAAGTAGTATTAACCAGGTTGCAGAAATTATCCCCGCACTGAAACCAATTATGCAAAGCGTATTAGAAAATCAGTAAGGAACAAGTTTTATTTAATCTTCACTAATTTCCTACTCTGAGAAGGTAATACTGTTCAAGATATTATTATATTCGCCAGCAAAGAGCTCAGCATCGGTTTGCAAAGTCACTACCTTATCGCGAATCCTAAAGACAGTCACAATGCCTCGCCTGTCGGTATTAAGCTGCCCCGAATACACATTAGCCGAAGTGCTACTAGCGCCATTGCCTACATTGCGTACTTCTAGTTGCATTTCGCCGTTCGTCACCCGACCATCATAATTTTGGGTAACACTATCAAATGACGCCGTGCGAATATTCACCCTGAGAGCATTGATTGTATCTTGACTACTAGTCGAGTAAACCTCTACTGGATTAAGGTAGGCCGAAAATTCACCACCAGCAGTACTCCCATCTTGATCGATATAAACGCTCCAAGTTTTGGGATACTGAAAAGTAAGGCTACCAAAATCTGCTGGTCCAGCAAAAGTGCGGTAGGGATATTTTTCGCGGTCAGCAAATTCTTCCTCCATCTTGGTAGTATTGGCCGAAACTGCCCGCGCCACTTCTACATCAATTTGCCCATCAATATCCGTCTTCACAGCAGTATATTCAGCGTTTAGCGTAATATAAAGCCACAGCATCACGCCAATCACAATCACCGCTACGCCTAGCAGAATCCCCAAGACCAGTGGGGCTTTAGACTTTTTTGGTTCGACCGGACGCGAATTAGTCGGTCCCGGTTGATACGGCACTGAACCCGGAACTCCTGGACCAAAAGGCTGTGGAGTCACTGGCGCCACAACACTACCAGTATTTTGCGGTTGATTATTAAACATAGCTTTATTATAACGCAGAACTTATGCTTTTGTAAAGTCTTCCGGGAGGATTTCGACTTGGTTTTTTAGTTCTAATAAGTCTTGCTCAATCGCCTGCGAAAGTTCTAGCGCTTTTTGATACTTCTCGGTCGCCTCCTCAAGATTAAACTCGTCGGAATAAAACCAGTCTACCGCTGCGTCAAGCTTAGCAATCTGCTCCCTAATTGATACTTTTTTCTTTTCTACCATCCATTTTATTTTAGCATGAATTTACTCATATTTAAAGCTTTGTTTATATTAGGATCTCGTTGCATGAATACGATTTTCTACGCAACAAATCAAAAATTTGGTGAGAATATGCAAAAACACTTGACAAATTTAGCGTTGTGTGCTACAATGAAGACATAAGGAATTAGCGAAGAGCTAATAGCCCTAGGTTTTTGATGGAGCTAGGGATTATTTGTGTATTTATCCTTAAGTATTTTTATAATTAAAGATTTAGGGCAAAAGATACTCGCAGATTGTCATAGTTAGAAAAGAAGGAGGGTAAAATTATGACAAAAAATAACAGATCCAAGTTAATTGTATATGCTATATCAATAATATTGATGGCGGCTATATTGGCTGGAGCTGGAGAAAGAAGCAGAATGTTGGAAAGAGCGGAGCGGGCGATGCCAGCAAAACTCGAAGAATGGGCCGGAGATTTGACTACAGAGGATGGCAAAGTCTATATTTGCTACGGTGTAGGCGTACATTTGCAAGAATCAGCATTATACACCGAAGAACGCTCGGATATCTTGACCGTCGACAGAGGAGCTATTGATAGGCTTAACTGTGACAGCGGCTCGATCGGGCGCGAGAACGACTTCGTAGCAACGCCTTGGGGAAATTGTAGTCTAGTGAGGTATTATCGGCCAGTACAGTATATGATTTATGCGCCATCGGGTAATCCTGAAGATGCGGATGCACAGCTGTTTGAAATCGTCTGTACAGTTCCGAGAAGGACTTATCTCGACATCGAAGCACTAGATACAGAAACGAGAGACTGGGAGACTGCGAAAGAGATAGTCAACGAAGCTTGTGCGGATACACTTCATAATATCTGCATTGCAACGGGATTTAATCACAGTAGGTTCGCTGCCCCGGCAGTACTGCGTGAATTAAAGGCAACTCCAAGCGTAATCTCGGAACTCGCCAGAGAATCTTATTGGCTAAAATTTGAGTCACGAACAGGTGAAAAATCCGGCTACGCGACAGTGGTAACGAGATTTTTCAACTTCTACTCTGTGCTAGGACCGAGAGAAATGCCGCAGCCAGTCGACCCAAGGACGGTTGATATTGTTGAACAGGAGGGATAAAATGGGAGATTTATGGAAAGCTACACGGAGGTCGATTGACACCCATGGTTTTTGGAAAGGATGCTGGAAAATATTTTCACTTTGTGGAATTATTTTTCTGATTTCGGTGAACTTCCTTAAGCAAGATAACGCGCTGGAGACGTTTAGCTGGCTAGGTGAATTTGATTACCTAGCGAATGATAGTAACCTTGGTTTTGAAAAAGCGCCGTTTAACCTCCGGATTGATGACGGCATCAACGTCAAGATCCTCTGGACCGTCACTAATGGCAAAAATTTGGAAATCTGCACTGGCATCACGCCAAAAGCGCTCAAGCAAATCTCTGGGCAAATTGAGCAGACGGGAGCGCCATATCGTTTTCGAGTGAGCAATCTGCCAGAGCCGTTAGAACCGATAATCAAGCTGAGCGCAGAAGATGTCGCCATCATTAAGCAATCTTATGAAACAGAGGATGGGCGCTACTGGATTATCACGTCCTCAAACTTGCGAGCGCAATTCTCGGGCTACAATGCGCACCTTTGTCAGCCACTGGTCTGGCTAAAAATTCAGCTGTGCTATTGTTTTCGCTTCACGGCGCCGCTTTGGATACTGCTTGTAGCGGTGACAATCGTTGAGGCGCTCGCCCTAATCTTAACGAGCAACGTGCTAATGCATACACTTTGCTTAGCGGTAATGTTTATGATAAGCATTTTCTGGCCTGAGCGAATCTAGCACATCTAGGTTCCTTCACCTTTGCAGTTTTTAAGCTACAAGGGTGGAGGATTTTTCATGCTTTATGATTACCAAGCGAGGCAGCGCACCGTGTAGCCATTAGTACGATCCCATGTCCCCATAGCCGGCTCAATAAGTTTATCGTCTAACCCATAGAGCCAAGCCACTCTACCACTATCATAGTTAGCCGAACCAGTGCTAGACCAAAAGTCTGCACTTCTACCAAAAATCAGTTTACCACCCTCTCGGTATGGACTAATGTTACCGCTATATGGCAAATAGAGCGGTATAGTGCGCGCATCAATTGCGGTGGCAACCGACACGGTGGTCACGGTGACACCAGTAGTCGGCCAAGCAAGCGAATTTGTACCGCCAACGCCAGTGCGACGATTGACAGTGTAACTTCCAGCAATTGACAGGACACTATTGGAATTCTTATTTTCAGCCGGATTGATTTCAGCGGTCAAACCATAACCAGCCAGTTGATTGTAGACTGAGCCATTTAGTAAATTATTGCTCTTTGTCATATCGCCAGAAGTTGGTAATTTCCATCCTTTTGGACAAATCGAATCTGTCGCATTAACATCGCCATTAGAACCGCCCGAGCCAGCGGTAGCAGTATTCCACTGGTAATAATTCCCTACCAGATAGTGTGGGTCGTATTCATGCGTAGCATCATTCACTGCAGTGCCGTGCTCTTGATAGCTCCACGTACCTTTCCATTCTGGAGCGGAAACATCCACGATTGAACCGGCAACATAATCTGGCGATTTATCCGTGCCGTTACCATTAGCACAATCTTCCATTGTACTTGCAAGACCGCTCGAAGCGGCTTGAGTCGGATAGCGCAAAACCCACTTGCCTACATCCCAAGACATAGTGTAGCCCCACGGCAAATCCTGCGCAGCCGTAGTAAGCGGATACTCCTGATTTATCACCGCCGTATTAAATGGCACATAGTGCGCTTTGCCATCAATAATCAAGCAATTCACGTTCTCCGTGCCAGATACACAAGTACTATTACCGTCAGTCGTGCCAGTGGCAATATTCCTACCCCAAATGCTGCCAGAATGCAAATCGGTATTAAGATTATTTAAGCCATCTTGAGCTATCATTTGCGCAGTGATGTCAAGGTCGAGATTCTGCGTCATCCAGCAGTTGCCATCGGCAAGTTTGGCTACATAATAAGCTTTGCCATCTCGAGTGTCAATCAGCTGTTTGGTAAGGGGACTCTTAAGATCCTCGCTAATTGGTGTGGCCACACAGAGTTCCGGCGTCATATCTTGCATATAAACCAAATCCATCATATTAGTTAGCTCGAGCGGATTGGCTACTGCCGATAAAACTACCTGATTAGTATAAGTGCCAGCCGGAATGCTAGCATCGATTTTAGCACCAAATGCTAGAGTATAAATATCGGGAGCTTCGAGATTTGCGCCAGCGGTTGCCAGAATCTCGGTAGTCGCCCCCGGCACTGCACTAAATTTACCGTCCGCAGCTTCAGCCTTAACCAAGTTATAACCCCAAGTATTAGCTGAGAAATCACTCGCCGTAATATCGTTACCAGTAATAGATTTAACCACTTTAGAATTATCTTTAACATTGGCTAAGGTTGACTGATTATTGCTCGTTCCCATCAATAGGCGATAGCCCGAGGTGTTATTAGTTTCGATTTTCACCTTAGTCTGATTAGAGCTAAAAGTGCCACCACTTCTCGGTGTGATTTCCATATCAATGTTACTATTATCCAGAGCAATAGAGACGGCAGCCTTGGCATGCAGATTAATCGTAGCCTGAGCTTCTTCGGCACTTGCCCCATCGGTAGTATTCGGTGAGATTGCCATTAACATTAAGAACGCAAAAGCGCCAAGACACACTATTCCCAGCAGGTTGGTTAATTTTATATGTTTGAGTGAATACATAATGTTCGTATCTTCCTCCTATTCTTTTAATTTGGTATTAGACACCCCAGATGGTATCGCCCTCATACTAAAGAAATTACATTTCTAAAATACTTAATTTATTAATCAATTTTTATCTCGGAACCGCGCTTTTGAGATAAAAATCTTACTGTCTTTCTTTTTGGAGATGGGCTACCTTTTTCTTTCCTTGAAAGAAAAAGGCCCCAGAATACAAAAAGCGACACCGCAGGGGTGTCTAGGCCTTTTACAATCAGATTATGTACTATTTTTTGAATACTACTCATCCTACTGTCTGCGGTATCGCTTTCACCGGATGAGAAATACAAAAATAGCACACTGCTGATGTTGAATTTTATGCGTTCAAAAAACACATAATCTGTAAAACCTAGACATTTTTATCATAACATACAAAAAATAAAAATGTAAGACTTTTTATCTTGAACTTTTATGCTATAATTTTGACCCAGCATCCGCTAACTTATGTTTTGATACTTCATTTTCTCAAAAATAAACATAACGTCATTGACAAATTTGCATATGCGTGCTACAATGAAGATACGGAGTAGGAAAGACTCTGTGACGTACCTTAGAATTAAGGTGAGGCTTAGTTTTTGTTGTTCGTAAAAATAAGGAGGGGTAGTTATGACAAAAACAAAAGTAAAGAACTTATTGATTGACGTTTGCTGTGCGCTAATCGCAGTAGCGTTGCTCTTCGTAGGAACGGTTTACATATGCGGAGTGCAATACAACAAGACTTTTCGCTGGGAGACTAGTGCTCATGCACTGCGCTATCTGGATGATTTTGATATCACTGCCAAAGGCTTGCCAGAGTATTGTTATGCCGTGCGTTATACGCCAGCGTTTGGATTTTTTGGTGCGGTCAAGCCTAGCACGAAATATTGTGCTGGGTTGGAAGTTTATAAAAATTTCCATCCGGATTTTCACCCGCAATATGCTGACTCTTATGAAGGAGTAGTTAGCCACAAGTACTACAGAAAAATCGAAGGTACAAAGGTCGTTGCCTATTATTATAGAATAAGATTCTGCATTTATAATAATCAGGTGTATGCGCTGTTTGACGATGACACAATCGGAAAGTCAACGATTATTCGCGTGCAGAACGACCCGTTGCCGTCCGAAGCCGAGCTAGATGTCTATAAACGTGGCTTCAACTCGGCCAGGCTGAAAAATACGACAATCGTAGAGCAAATTTCAGCAACATTAGGTGTAATCCAGTATAAGGGTGAGGAGCATCTGGCGCTTGTAGCTACAGAAATGCACCGGCAGTAGACGACCATCGCCTTACCAAGAACCACGCACCCCACTGCTAGGATTTCTAGCAGTGGGATTTTTACTCACGAGAATTGATTTCCAAAATCTCGGCACGCAAGCAGTCTTGACGGCGTTCAATAGTAATCTCATTCCCCACCTTAACTTCGCCACGTAGAATAGCGTAGCCCTGCTTCAATACGTTCTCTGGGTTGAGTGTCTGGAGAACTTTTTGGCTATTTTTCAAGCGGTTGAGCTCCATTTCTAGCTGCCTCAAAATTTCTTGCTTAGCGTCTTTCAGTTTTTGCAAATTATTAGCCTGCTCCAAGGTAATTTCTCTTAAAATTAACTCACGAAGATTGCGGAGTTTGTTTTGCATCTTCATAATCTCAGCTTGCTTGTCACGAGTGAGATATTCGGCAGCATTGCTCGGGGTGGAAGCGCGCACATCGGCTGCTAGATCTGCCAGGCTTTCGTCTACTTCGTGCCCAATACCAGTAATCACTGGAATACGACTAGCAACGATCGCCCGCACAAGCCGCTCGTCATTAAAAATCGCTAAGTCGTCAGCACTGCCGCCACCACGAATCAATGCAATCACATCCACTTCTAGATTCTGATTGATATAGTCGAAGGCACGCAAAATTTGCTCTACCGCAATTAATCCTTGTACCTGTGTATGTGCGGTATAAATCTTGAGACCACCCCAGCGCTCGCCAAGGATTTTAATAAAGTCAGCATAGCCAGCGGCATCCTTAGAAGAAATCACGGCAATCTTCTCAATGTTCTCGGGTAATTTGCGCTTGCGACTAGGGTCAAAGAAGCCGAGCTTGGTAAGTTTTTTCTTCAAGAGCTCGAAACTTTTCTTAATACTACCCTCACCCTTAGGGATGATTGACTTGACGGTAAGCGAAAACTTGCCCCAGTTGGTAACCCGAGGAGTAGCGCGCACTTGTATTTTCATACCGTCTTCGAGCTGCACATTAAGCTGCTTAAGTACCATAAAACAATTGACACTCATTTCGCCTTCCTTGAGATCGAAAAATACCCATTTGCCTTGATTTACTTTGAAGCTAGCAACCTCACCCTCGATAGTAACATCTTCAAAACAGCTAGTGAGAGCTAAATTACAATGCTCGATAAACTCTGAAACCGTGAATGGTTTCTCCAGGAGCATATTGAAATTAGCTCTTGCATCTTCAAGCATTATTCACCCACCTTGTGCAACAACTGCTCGCGTTCTTTCTTGCCGATTTTAGAAATAGCATTTTGATAAAAACCATAGCCGCTCACGATTGTACCTAGTAACACCACCACGCGCGTGCTTACTACCACCGCAGTGGCGAGACCAGCGTCCACGCCCAGCGCTGACATTAAAAAGACCATTGTACCTTCGTAACCACCGACACCACCAGGAGTCAGCATCACTGCGCCAATCACTGATGCCACCGCCTCGGAAATCATAATTTGTGGCAGAATTTGCCAGTGACCCATACTAATCGCTACTAGCCAATAAGTGGCAATCTCGAGAAAACTATAAACTACACCCCAAATGACCGGGCGGATTAAGATTTTCTTATTCTCACGCGCCACCGCCAAATCCTTGTAAATATCGAAGAGGTATTTTTCGACACGAGCGTAGTCTAAGACTCGCTTTTTGCGACCAAAAGTCACCGCCTTGACAACCGAATTAATAAAGCTAGTGAACGGTTTGGCAAACCAAGTGATGCGCTTCTTGCTCGCAGCAATGAAGATGATGGTAGCCACTACTGCGATAATCCCTAGACAAACTGCCGTCGTTAGCCAAATTACCCACCATTGTCCATCAGAGATACCACCCACAAGAATAAGGATGATTACCGCTACAATCGTCTGCGCTTGATTCGCCAGAATTGTAATTACATAGCGCATAATGTACATAAAGCTCACCTGCCCGGCAGTAGCACCAAACATTTTGAAGCGCCAAGTCATATAGCCTAACCCCGCAAAGCCACCACTTGGCATGGCGTTATTAACAAAATTTAGCTCAAACGCCACCCGTGTGAGCAGCCATGTAGAGTATTTTTGTGGCTTAGCAGATTTTTCTGATTTCTTATTAGCATTTTGAACTTTAGCCTCATTCTTAGAACTTTTCTCAATCTCGCCACCGTGCTGCTTTTTGGCTGCCAGATACGAAAAGAAAATATTGCCAGCGCAATAATACATAAAAAGTTGCTCTGGAATCAATAAAAAGACAAAGAAAAGGTTGGTATTAGCTAGATAATCAATCGCTTGAAAAATCTCTTCGTGCGCGCCCCAAATGACCACGCCAACTAAAATTAGCGTTATGATTGTCAAAATTTTTCGAAACATATTGTTATTATTTTACCACATATCAGTATGAGCTTAAAGTCCTTTTTCTGCGGAGTCTATTTTCTTAAAAATATGCTATAATAGATGTTATGAGCAGATATTTAGCAGTATTGGGACGTCAACCTTTGATTTCAGTGGCTGAGCTGGAGAGATTATTTCGGAATGTCAAAAGAATTGCGCCGGAGCTAGCAGAGTTTGAAAGCGATAATATACCAAATATCGACCGTCTTGGCGGCACACTGAAGATTGCTACCGAGATTACACTTCCCTTCCCGACTTTTCTCAAAAATCTACCAAATGAAGGTAAAACTGTGCTAGGAGTATCAGATTTCACTCCTAATGCTAATGCTTATGGTGCACAAAAAATTGCCTTAAGAGCGAAGTATCTACTCAAAAAGCAGGGGCGCAGTGCTCGAGTAGTACCAAATAGTGCGCCAGTGCTTTCGAGCGCCACTAGTTTTCATAATCATTTGACTAATCCCAAGAATGTAGAGATTATCAAGTTTCATAAGCGTCTTTTTAAAGTGATACAAATTCAAGATATTAAGAATTACGCTTTGCGTGATCAAGCGCGCCCGGCTCGGGATGCTAAAGTGGGGATGTTGCCACCAAAATTAGCTCAAATTTTGATTAACTTGTGCGGTAATCTGCCAGAAGGAGCGCGACTATTAGACCCGTTTTGTGGAACGGGGGTAGTTTTGCAAGAGGCGGCGTTGATGGGCTATATTCCCTATGGTACCGATGTGAATGAACGCATGATTAAGTATTCTGAGAAAAACTTGCGATGGCTAGCAGAGCAGTGGGATGCGCCAGCAGTAAAACAGGCTGAAGTGCAAGTGGGTGATGCTACTACCTTTCGGTGGAGTGCGCCGATTCAAGCAGTAGCCTGTGAAACTTATCTGGGGCCACCAATGTCAAATCCACCAGCAGAGATTAGGTTAAAAGACGTTAAGCAGGAATGTAAACGGATTATTCTGGGTTTTTTGGAGAATCTGAGCGAGCAGATTGAAGCAGGAACACCACTGGCGATTGCAGTACCAGCGTGGCTACGCCCAGATGGTCATTACGAAACCTTAAATTTGCTTGACGAAATTAGAAATCTGCGCTATAATGTACATAAGTTTAGTAATCTGGGACAGTCTGATTTGATTTATCACCGTGCGGGGCAGATTGTGGCCAGAGAAATAATAGTTTTAAGGAAAATATAATATGTCACATGTGAAAGCTGGCGGTACCGCCAAGAATATCCATAATAATGCTGGCCAGAGACTCGGAGTGAAGCGTTTCGGTGGTCAGAAAGTTAAAAACGGCGAAGTATTAGTCCGTCAGACTGGCGCTACCAAGATTGCTGGTCCTGGCACTTATATGAGTCGCAATTTCACCATTCATGCCGGTAAAGATGGGGTTGTTACCTTCGTCAAGACCAAGAAAACTCATTTCTCAGGCAAGAGCGTGCCACGCGTGCGTGTAGAGGTGCGCTAGTAAGTCGACAGTCATGAATTGAGATAGACCGTATTGAGAAATATGGTCTATTTTAGTAATAATAGTTGACAAATTTGACCACGTGTGCTACAATAGAGGCAGAAGCTAGAAATAGCCTTGTTTTGCTATGGCTTGGTTTTTTTAGAGTTGTTATTTTCTAGCTCAATCTTGAGAAAGGGAGACCCTGAAAAAGGGCAAGGACATGGAAAATTTGTTTACAGGTTTTAAAAGAAGTCATACTATCTGGTATGAGGACGAGTGGAAGCGGCGTGGCTACGGCGAATTAGCTAATCTGGGTGCACCCATCAGCTTGGACGCTTTGCGCATGATGGCTGATTTGGAATTGCTAGCGGATTGTGCCGGCTTGTCAATGGAGATTTTGCCAAGTAATGCCAGTCGCTCGATTGAGGCTGGGGGCGGGCTGCATTTGTGCCCATCGGTAATTTTACACGCAGAAGTGCCCTTCCAGGTGGCAGAGATGGTAGTCAGTAATGCGAATGAATATCGTGCCACCCCCGAAGAAGCGCAAGACCTAGGAGAATTGGTTTTTAAACAATTTTGCGCAGCCTTCGAGGAGACATCGGTAGATTTAGAAGACCCAGAACAGTTGATAAAGCTGGTTGACAAGTCCGCCAAATCGCGGCGAGTACTACAGAGCCAGTGGGGTAAGTTACTGCATTTAGCGGTCAACGTTGAAGCGGCTGGTGGCAAGGCGCGGTATTTACCTAAAACGGTAGAGTTTTCGTTCACGGCTTTCGGCTCATCGGCAGCTAAGTTCAATCCGCTGCAGCTACAGGAAGCCAAAAATTGGCTGAGCATCTATCTGCCAGCTAGTCGCAGGCAAGGATTTCGGTGCTATTTGACGCGAGAAGAGCGTAGAGCACTGAAAAAGCGAGGTAAGGCGGTCAGTTTGGCCGGCTAAACGCCTCTCAAAAAGTAACAATTGCAACGTGATAAAAGAGCTGCCTACGGGTGGCTCTTTTCTTCCCTATTATAGAATTAAAGGCTTCTCAGTTAATTAAAAACTGAGCCCAAGTTTTCGCAAAAAATATAAGCATTGTGCTATAATGAAGACATGAGCAAGATTTTGATTATTGGGAATATTCTGAAAGATGTCTATATTAAGCTGGATGAGCGTGACGGCGGTTTTGAGAGTGACAGCAAAGGTATTACATGGCTCAACTTAGCCTTTGATACTTCAGAGCACCATTTTTTCCGAAGAGCAAGTGTGTATGGCGGGGCGGCAGTATCTCTTGGCGTGCTGAGTAAACTAGGAATTGAGGCCAAAATCTTGGGTTCGCAAACAGAATTTAAGGGTGGCGAGTTGTTGCGTGCGGATGCGCCGGATGATTATCGTTATATTTTGTGTCATAAGGACGAGATTACTTATTTCGTGCCGAGCGAACGAAAAGTAACCGCGTGGTCTACGCCACCATCGGATACGCCAGAGTGGGTATTTATAGATCGCTCTGCTAATATTAGTGATAAATTAGTAGAAGAAGTAGCAAATTTTTTGAAGTTTGCGCGCAACACTAAGCTGGCCGTGCATATCAGCAAAATAAAAAGCCCAGCTGAGCGAAAACTGGTGAATTTGGCGGATTTAGTTTTCAAAGAAGAAGCAATGGAGCGTGGGCCAAAATTTTACGCACAAAAGGCCGAGGAGAAGGCTAAGACTGGACAAGTAGTATGTTATATTACTGAGAATCGTATTCAGTTTGACAAAGAAGAGGTTGCTTGGTCGCGTCCGCGTACAGATATGATTACGCACTTGACAGTCTATTCAACAATTGCAACCACAATTCTGGGAGTAGTGGCGGCTGGAGGCTCGCCAGCCGATGCAGTTCTCTGGGCAAAAATCAACGCTGAAAACGCTACGCTCGAGGGTAGCCTCAGCGGCATGAAGATGGAGGAATTAGCCGAGAGAGAGCGCGAAAAACGCAAGAATCTACGCTTGATTGCGGAATCACTAATGAGCCACGGTGAAGGCGTGCTAGCACTCGATGAATCGCCAAAGAGTATTGAGCGAAAGTTTGCCCAATACGGAATTAAAAATAGTGAGACTATGCACCGAGATTATCGTTTACTATTCTGTAGTGCTCCAGATTTGGACAAATATGTCAGTGGAGTGATTTTAGCAGAAGAAACTACTGAGCAGAAGGCTACCAGTGCGACCAACTTCGTACAATACCTCACGGGGAGACGCGTGATTCCGGGGATTAAGGTTGATAAAGGTTTGACAAAACTACCAAATACAGACGAGAATTATACGATTGGTTTAGATCGACTAGATGAAAGATTGCGGAAATATTACGACAAGGGTTTGAGATTTACTAAGTGGCGTGCGTTGTTTGAAATCGGTAAGGATAAGCCGGGTATGATAGCGGTTGATAAAAACTGTGAAGCTCTAGCAAGTTATGCAAAGGAGAGCCAGCTAGCAGGTCTAGTACCGATAGTCGAAGCAGAGGTGAGTAATGAAGGTAGCCATAGGATTGAGGAATGCTTGACAGCAACGCACAAGGTGCTAGTGAAGTTATTTGAAGAGCTCGAGAAGCGCAATGTAGATTTGAGCGGCTGTATCTTGAAAACCAATATGGTAACGGCTGGGCGGACAGTAGATTTTGCGGCGACACCGGATGAGGTTGGAATGGCGACCGTAGCAGTACTCCAAAACGCCGTACCAAGAAATTTGGCAGGAGTTTTATTACTAAGTGGCGGACAGAGCACTGAGGAGGCGTTTAGAAATCTTAAAGCAATTATCGAGCGTGGGCCGTTTGCTTGGCCGGTGAGTTTTGCCTTTGCACGCGCTTTCCAAGATCCAGTCATTAAGATCTGGCAGGGCGATAGTGAGAAGCGACAGTTGGCGCAAGAAGCGTTCGTACGTCGACTAGAGAGCGCTAAAGAGATTGAAAAAAGGTTGCAAGTGGTAGCGCAGAAGTTTGCGTAAATGCTGCGAGGCAATGAGTTGTTTGTAAAATTAACAATGGTAGCTTTGAAACGTTGTGTTTTTGACAATAAAAATGAGATCTTTGGTTAAATTTTTGTGATTCTATAGAGAGAAATGTTGTAATTTTTACAATAGTAGTAGGAAAATGTTGTAGAAAATAAGTAAGCATATACAGGATGTGTCGAGTCGGTCGAGAATCCCTAGAGTTCACCTAGGGATTTTGTCGCTATTTTCTAGCAATTAGCGGGCGAGACAACGGACTGAGAAACCAAACCAGCGATATAGGGCGTTAAACTGGCTTGTGTTGCCGATATGCATTAAGTATTCAGCATTAGATATATTCGTATCGGCAGTTTTCGTCCATAAACAACGATAACCGCCCCCTATTAAGTAAAAAGTTAAAAATCACTTTACT
>CAZVTE010000011.1:0-15792 GCA_964629705.1 uncultured Candidatus Saccharibacteria bacterium
GCAACGTATTTATTAATCAATTTTTATCTCGAAACCGCGCTTTTGAGATAAAAATTATGTGCTTTTTCTTCTTGGACTTTCTTTCTTTTTTACAAAAGAAAGAAATCCACCCAGAACAAAAAGGACACCGCGCATTGGGTGTTTAGAGTCCAATATTGTATAATCAGCTTACGCTTTTACAAAAGCACGATGCCCTAACTTGAGCGTAAAACAAATTATACAAAAATATAGACTCTAAACATTCTTATGTTACCACACCCAGTCACAAATCAACAAAATTAGCCCCTTTCTAAAACTATTCATCCGTGTTACAATTAGTTGAAGGAGTGGGCAAAACGCTTAAGAAGGAGGTAAGATGGCGAGGACTAGGTCCACTAAAGCAGAGGCTAAGCAACTGAGTCTTGAGGATTTACAGGAGATTGTAGGGCGTAATCAAGATCAGCTACAAGATTTGGCTAGCCAAATGAATGCTACGCAAATGCGGCTTGACGATTTATTAGACGAATTAGGGGAAATGCGAGGTACCAGTGTTTGGCAGGGGCGTACACTAGCAGAGCGGACAGCGCCAGAAACAGAGCGAGAGGTTGAGCCAAGCCGAGAAGTAATTAATATCACCCGGCGAGATGGCGTCTATACGCTCAAGTTTAAGAGTTTTAACTTTTTCCGCTGGCTAGGGGTGTTGACCGTAGGCGCAGTCATCGGGATTTTTATCATGGGGATTTTTGGATAAGATTAGAACGGGTTCAGCTAAATGGTAGCATCCTCAAGGTTGTGATCACCGTCAGTTTCTTCGTCAATCAGAAGGCTATTGTAGGGTGTTTTGCCATCCAGAATATCTTGATAAAGTTGCTGTTTATACTCAATAAAATCAATATTCTTCTGAATGCAGGCAATTTCCTGTTCTAGGCTTTGCAATTTCGTCTCGAGAATTGCCTTACGCTCAGGGATAGTTTCCTGGCCTTGACGACATAATTCCACATAGCGCTTCATTTCAGCCACACTCATGCCACAATTCTTCAAGCAGATCAAACTACGTACCCACTCTAGATTACGTTCGGTAAAAACTCGACGATTGCGCTCGTCGCGTCGTAAATTTGGTATCAGCCCTTCGTTGCAGTAAAATTTGAGAGTTTCGTATTTTAAGCCGGTCTCCTCACAAACTTGCGTCATTGTATATTGCATTGCGCATTTTCTCCATATTATATAATAATTTTGCTTTTTATCAATTGCATAACCGGTAGCTACTACCGGTTCTTACCCGAACAATAATATCATAATTTACCTGTTATAACGAAAATCTGTTCGGTATTTTACCGGTAGCTGTTACCGGTAAACTTACTTTTCTCATAGAATTCTAGATAAGAGCAAAACTCAGTTAAAACATGATTTTTGAGATATTTTCTTTTAAAAAGCTCTTGACCGGTAGCCACTACCGGTCTTTATAATGATATTATAGCAAACTAAACTAATAGTCAAGGAGGATTGAGCATGATTAAGGTCACTCTGAACAACGGCATAGAAATGCCGATTCTGGGATTTGGGGTTTATCAGATTCCCAAGGAGGAGACGAAGCGTTGCGTGCTAGATGCGCTTAAAGTAGGTTATCGCGGAATTGACACGGCGCAGAGTTATTTTAATGAAAAAGAAGTTGGTGATGCTATTGCAGAGTGCGAGGTGCCACGCGATGAGTTGTTTATTACTACCAAAATTTGGATTGATAATTACGGTTACGAAAAATGCAAGGCGTCACTTACGGAATCGCTTGCCAAATTACAAACTGAATATATAGATTTAGTACTATTACACCAGCCTTTTGGCGATTACTACGGAGCTTATCGGGCGCTAGAGGAGTTCTATCATGCTGGTAAGGTGCATGCGATTGGGGTGAGTAATTTTTACCCAGATCGCTTGGCAGACATGTGCTTATTTGAGCGCGAGGTAATTCCGGCGGTCAACCAAGTGGAAGTGAAATATGAAAAAGCAGACGGCTGGGCGAGACAACCCGGGAGAGTTAGCGCCAAAATTCGCAGAACTGAACGATGACGTGTTGTTTGGCGAAGTCTGGAGTCGCGAAAGCGAATTATCCTTAAGAGACAGAAGTATGGTTACAATTGCAGCCTTAATGTCACAGGGGCTATTTCCGCAGCTCAAAAGTCACTTAATTCTCGGCAAAGAACACGGCTTGACGCGCGCCGAAGTAGTCGAAATAATCACCCAGCTGGCTTTTACGCTGGCTGGCCAAAGGCGTGGAGCGCATTTGCATTAGTGAAGGAGGTTTATCATGAAGATGAGTAGTAGAGCAGAGTTTGAGAAAGCTGACGTTTTTGGGATTGGTGTGCCGAATGAGGCGTACGCAAAGTATTTTGTAGGGCAAAGTTATCTCAAACCACTAACAAACGCAGCGGAAGCTAATATCGCCCTTGCGAATGTTACCTTTGAACCGGGCTGTCGCAATAACTGACACATTCATCATGCCAAAAGTGGCGGTGGGCAGATTTTGCTGTGTACGACCGGCGAAGGTTGGTATCAAGAGGAAGGCAAGCCGGCGCAGAGCTTGAGCGCCGGAGATGTGGTGGTAATTCCGGCGAATGTCAAGCATTGGCATGGTGCCAAGAAGGATAGCTGGTTCTCGCACATTGCTTTTGAAGCCCCCGGAGAAGATACGAGCACCGAGTGGTGCGAGCCTGTGAGCGAAGAATACGACAAGCTAGGTTAATCCAAGTTTTCTGATATTAAGGAATACCGCCTCATAAACGCCATCGGCGTCCTGCTGGATAAATTGTTGAATCTTGCTAGTGTCGATAGTTGCGATGGCGGCGTATTCTTTGGTCATCTTGGCGACAAAATCAGAAAAATTACCAAAATCTTCTTGCAAAATACGTGCCGACATAAACAATAGCTTTGCGTTATCATATAGCATATTCTTGTCGTAAGAACCACTAGGCTTGTACTTTTTGCATAAGCAGTCAATATTCCAGCGGGCAGCGCGGTAGTTATCAGTGATATAATTAGCTAACAGGCTTCTTTCATCTTCACTAGCAGCAACATAATCTGCCAAGAAATCAAATTCCCCGAATCGCGCATAAAAACTGTCGTAATAAAGGTAGGCTGAACCGGACTCGACTACATCCACAAAATTGCGCGTTTCTGAAAAACTTTGAATAAACTTGCGCATCATTACTAGCAGAACTTCTGTGTCGGGCTGATAACTACGAAAATTCCGAAAAACTACTTGCGTGCGTTGCAAAATATAATTCGGTTGATTAGCAAAATTAGCATCTAGAATCAAGAGATAGACAAGTAACCAAACTTCGGCACCACTGAGAGCCTTCGCCTGTGCCAAACTCGCAATCTTTTCTAGCACAACGCCACGATGAGTATGGCGGTACACTGCGCCAACATTCGCAAACAGATGTGAAGCTGCCATATTGACAGTATGTTGCTTCAGTTTTTCCTGCCCGTTGCTATTCACGCTCCAGCGTTCCCTAGCGATACCATCTGCCGCCTTAAAAGTTTGGTAATTCTCCAAGAACGAGTACAGAGTGCGATAATTCGTGTTCTTAAACTGGAAAATTCGCCCAAGGCTGCTCGTTCCAGTCTCAGAATAAGCTTTGAAAGCCGCGGGATTAGCGTTGAGGGCTTTGTATTTATCTAGCAACATTTTCTTTTACCTCGCAAATGTATAATTTTTCTTGATGATTCTTAAAATCAGTTTTACCGGCGTTAAACCCTTTGTAATCTATGGCTTGTACGGTGGTTTTGCCTTTGTGCTCTAGAATACTAAGTAGCTCTTGTTCGGAAATTTTGTTATTGGAAGCGCCACTTCTTGCATTGTAAGTATTATTATAAGAGACGACAATCAACTTACACTTGGCAGCATTAACCAATTGTTGCATTAGTTGCGGGGCGGCAGCGCGCGAATAGCCACTTTTAAGATGATTACGCTTAAACTTCATGGAATTACCTTCAAATTCAGTCGGTTTTTCCCATCTGGCTAAATTCTCGAGAACATGATAAAAATTAACATACTGCCGTGCATTATAGGGCGGGTCGATATACAAAACGTCACACTTAATTTGCGAAACCAAAACATTAGCGTCTTGGTGGTAGATTTCTGCCTTGCCAACGCAATTTTCATTTTGAGGTAGCGCCAGTGGCTTTAACTCAACGCCCAATTCCTGCGGAGGACGGTTCAGGAAAGATTCAAAATGTCCCACGGTGTTAGCAATTTTATCTGCACCGTAGAGTAAACTACTGAGAAGAATAGCGTATTCACGCTCGGTTAAGTTGCCTTTCTCGCGTTCTAGCTCTTCTCGAATATGGCCAATTTTCTTGGCATCATTTTGGGCAAAATATTTCCCAGCATACACCTCGGAGAAATAATTGCTCGCTAGCCGCTCACCAGAAAGTGCATTATACTTCTCATACAACTGCTCTAGCTTACCTCTATCATAATTACCATTTCCCATCCAAGCAACATACGGGATGTAATTAGAATACAAAGTATCATTTACAATCACATCATGCCCATGTACGTAAAAAGCGTATGCCACCACACCAGTGCCAGCAAAAAGATCCGCCACAGTGTATTTTTTACCACTCTCACTGCTCTCACTACCAAAAAAATTATCCACTGCGTCTACAATGTGATCTAAGAGCTTCTTCTTGCAACCGATATATCTGCGACTATAGATTTCCAGTCTTTCACTTTTGGCGCTCATATCTTTATTATACGCCGAAATCAGTTTTAATCAATTAGTAATCAAAACTTCTTGCTCACGAGCTTGGCGATTGATTTTATTATAACTGCAGCTGCGATAATGATAGTTGATCGGATTGACCGTAAACTGCGGATTCGCAACTGCCCACTGCTGGAGGATTTCGTTCGCCACACCAACTTTTGTCATTACATTCGAAAGTGCAAACTTGACATTCTGAGTATCTAGCTGACTTAATAAATTCACCAAGCCCTGCTCCTTCTGAGAATCCCAGCCACCGCTTTCGTTATACACTGCGTCCGTAATCAGATATGGCGGATCAACATAAACAAAATCTGCCGTGTCCAAAATTTCTCGTGTAGCCCTGGAATCATAATCTGCACACAAAAAAGTAAAGTGCTTGTGCTGTGCCACCTTGTTATATTCAGTGATTTTAGCTAAATTATTTTTATTAAAATCGGTTTTCCCTACTGGTAAATTAAATTTTCCTTCTTTATTAAACCGTAAATCGTTATTAAACCCATAAACCATCAAAACATACAACATAGTATTTGCTATTTCACTATCTTTGTCAACTAGTGCATTATACCTCTCGCGCAAAGCGTAAAAACCGCCCTGATTAAATTCCTTAAAACCGTTGTTATCGTGGGTTGGTCTGCGATATTTCTGATAACCATATTTTCCGGAATAAGTCAAATGATATTCGGCGATTAACTTTTCGATTTCATTTACCAAAGTTTCAAGTTTAGTATTCGCAAGGAAGCTGAGTAGCGAGATTACCCTTGGGTTGTTGTCAATAAAGATAATCTGCTCGGCTTCCATATTAATGCCTACCGTCGCTCCGCCACAGAATAAATCCACAAAAATCCTACTCTTCGCTGGCAAAAACTGTTCAAACTGCGGCAATAAGCGAAACTTATTACCGGTATAGTTGATTGGGCTTTTGATATATTTCGGGGAGGACATAACTAGTACTATTATAGCATAAGTGAAGAGAGATTCTCCTAGAGTTAAGACAATATTATGACCGCCGAGAAAAGTAAGGGTTGACAAAAATGATAATCTGTGCTAAGATAGAGATATGAATAAGAATGAGAACAATGTTACGCTCCTAAGAGAGAGAGAGAGAGAGAGAGAGAGAGACTTCTAGTCTAGGGTCTCCTACTTTTACTGTTAGCGGTCGTGAAAAAGTTCTTACAACTAAAAATAAAAATTCAAAAACAAAAAAATATGTAATCCATAATAAAATACGAGTGATGGTAGCTCGAAGTCTATTTTATAGAGTATAAAGTATAGAAAAGATTTAAGTATGAGATATTTAAGGGGTATTTTATGAATCAAAAGCAAATCGATGAATGGCATCTATATAATTCATGCGAAAACTTAATTAATTCAATCCTTTTTGTAAAGGAGGCTTATTGCGAGGAAGTCCGAGATATTTTTGCCGCCCCAGAGAATGAGGCTAACTTATACTGCGAGGAGTTAATGAAAAATGCAAATACGGAAGTTACTGAACCAGATGATATTAGAGCGCTTTGTTTTCGTAAGTATTGCCTGATTGAGAACATCCAATATCAATTGCGCCTCTCGTTTATCTGTTTGATCTACCAGATGTTTGAGCAATTTCTGATTGCGGTTACTAAACGTCAATTGGGCATGGCAGTTGATAGATATTCTAATTGGCATGACGAGAACCATAAGTCCTATGTCAATGAACAACTTGAAAAATTAGAAAAACCTAATAATCAGCTGAAAACTGTACGGGCAATCTTCAAGGATTATGGTTTTGATTTTGAGAAAAATTCACAATATAGCCAAGTAGAGGAACTCGGACTGCTTGTAAATATTATAAAGCATACTCAAGGCCCGTCATCTCAGCAGTTGAAACAAAGACGCCCCCATATATTTAAGAAGAGTACACTTGCCACTGCAGACGATTCTGGTGTAGACTTAATTACAGATTTAGTGGAGATATATGACACTTCGCTACTCGTTCCAGTTTTAGATATCGATGATTCAGATTTTTCAAGCTATGTTGATGTGCTAACCTCTTTTTTATCGTCTATTCCAAAAAAGTTACAACGTTGCATTGACACGCCAGACGATAATTAAAAGCTATATTTACGGCTAGGAAGTCTATGATTTATTTTTTCTTCCACCCCACCCACTCATCAAACGTCACATCGTGGTTTTGGAGATATTCGGCGGTCTCCTTGCCAACGTAGCGGTAGTGCCAAGTTTCGTAATCGTAGCCGGTAACATCTTCCTTTCCTTCGGGATAGCGGAGAATAAAGCCATATTTATAGGCATTGTCAGCCAGCCATTGGGCTTCGGGCATGGTAGCAAAATTATCAATCGTGCCGCCAACTGTGAAGATATCTAGCGCCAAGCCAGTTTGATGCTCAGAAAAACCTGGTTTAGCAGCATAATTCAAGGCTTCCACTTCGCTCATTTTAGCAAGATAATCATTCAAAACTTCTTGCTGCTCAACATAACTGCGATATCCCGAAGTCACATACAATTTAAAACCATCGTTTCTTGCAGCGTTCAGCATTTCTAGTAGCTGCGATTCAATAGACTTAGCATATAAAACTCCCGGTTGACCAAACTCGGCACTTAACTCTACGACTTCTGGAGCATAATCCTCGTCTAGATAGCTATGTTTATTCACCAACATCAATTCTCCCATGTCGATATCGGTTTTGTTGGCATTTTCGTACGCTGGTCGGTCTTGACCCGCATTTACCAATGCGACGATCTTGCGAGTTTTAGCATTAATAGCTGTCACTGGTGCACCGATTGTGACACAGTCAGTCTCATCGGCAACCGTAGTACAATCAGTATTATTCTCTATATCTTCGTCTCCTCCAAAAGGCACTTCGATATTTCTAGCTTCGTCAAGCTGCATTTTCTGCCACATGGCAAAGTAACGCTCGCGATTCGCTGATAGATAATATTCGTCTAGCATAATCGCCAGCATTTCGCGGTCATATTCTAAGCTAGGATCGTAGTCTGCGTGATTCGCTAATAAAACTAGTTCATTGACAGAAGTGTCTTCATCTACCTTGGCGCTGAGATATTTGGCAAGATTTTCTGATTTAAATTCCGCATGGCGAATTAGCTCTAGGAGTTTTGCCTCATAGCCGTGCGCAATCACCAGCTCCACATTAGGATTGTCCAACTTATCGACAATTTCACTCGCTTCTGCCTTGCTGTAGCCTAATTTTTCTAACTGATGGCGCGGAGTTTGCAAAACTGCCCACCAAGTAACCACTATGATTACTATTAGAAAAACAGCAAGCGCTAACTTTTTCTTTGTTGCCATTTCTTGTAACCCTCAATTATAGTTAGTGGCACCACAAAAGCTAATAAAGCTACTATTGCTAACGGCCAGAAAGGAACTACTACCACATCTAGCACTTGTCGGAGCGGCCCTACGATTGCCAAAACTTGCAAAATAATGGCCGCAATCATCGCCAGGTGAAAACTTTTATGTTTTACTTTAATACGTTGGAAGGCTGATTCGTAGATGCCACGCGAAGAAAAAGCGCTACTCCATTGCATCACCACGAGCGCAGTAAAGGCCAGTGTGTTCGCCTGCTCGTATGAATCCAAAATATGTAAGCTCACGAAATAAGTCCCGAGCGTAAAGATTGCCATAATTACAGCTATTAGAATCATACGTTTTACCATAAAAGCAGGTAGAATTGGCGCATCTTTATCTTCGGGATTTTGGCGCAAAATCTTCTGTTCTGGTGGTTCCAGCCCTACTGGAATCACCATCAGCGAGTCTGTCACAAGGTTAATCCAAAGAATCTGGATTGGTGCGAGCAGATGCCCGTGCGAAAAGAGCATTGCTCCAATCATAGTAAGAGCTTCACCAGCATTAGTTGCGAGCAAATAGGCTAACATCCGGCGAATATTAGCCAGCACGGTGCGACTTTCTTTGATTGCCTCGGTGATATTTTTAAAATTATTATCTAGTAAAACGATATCACCAGCATCTTGGACAATCGCTGGGCCGTCACCCATAGCAATACCAACGTTTGCACCCACGAGAGCGGGCACATCATTGACGCCATCGCCAGTCATTGCGCAAATCTCAGTACGCTTAATTGCCTGCAAAATACGATATTTCCCTTCTGGCGTGACACGCGCAAAAATCACAACATCTTTTACTTTCTCAGCAAGCGCCTCATCGGTAACATTGATTAGCTCTGAACAATCTAAAACTTCTGCAAAGTTTGTCACTAGGCCCAATTCTTTGCCAATCGCAAAGGCTGTATTCGCATGATCACCCGTAATCATCTTAGTCTTGACGCCCATATTCAAATTACGCTTAATCGCCCGTGCTGCCTCTGGGCGCACTGCATCTGCTACACCAATCAGCCCAGCAAATTCCAGAGTATCTTCTTTATTCAGCTTATTGAGCTCATTGATTTCACGGTCAATCTTACCAGTAGCAACCGCCATAACTTTATAACCTTTATCAGCCAATTTCTCAATTTCAACGTTAATTTTAGTTTTTTCAGAATCATTTAGCCGACATCGCGCCATAATTACTTCTGGCGCGCCCTTGAGACTGAGTAATAATTTACCTTTTTCTTGGTATAAATTACCCGACATCTTGAGTTTTTGATCAAAAGCGTACACTTTAATAGCATTAGCAAAATCGGTTTTTACCTTGTGCTTACTAATGTAATCCAAGATGCAGACGTCGAGCGGATCAGCACCTAGACTATTACTTTGCGCCAGATGCTGATCAACCGGCAAGATTGCTGCCGCCGCTAGAATCTGCTCGGTTTTAGCTAAATCGTGCAGTGGCCAAACCGCCTGCATTTCGAGTTTATTCTTTGTTAAAGTTCCCGTCTTATCACTTGCTACAGTAGTAACGATACCAATCGACTGAATAGCACTGAGTTCCTTGATTAAGGCTTTTTTCTTTGCCATCCTCGTGGCTGCCAGCGCTAGAATAATGGAGATGGCAATTGGCAAGCCCTCTGGTACCGCCGAGACTACCATTGCTAAGGTAAACTTCAGCGCATCTACCCAATCAATACCATTCAGTAATTGAATAATTAGCGCTAGAAATGCGATTACCACTACTAAGATAGCGATTTTGATAACTAGCTTATTTATCTTTACTTCAATCGGACTAGCACCTTTTACCGTGGAGGCTAGCGAGGCGATTTTGCCATACTCAGTGTCATTACCAGTCGCAGTCACCAACAGTTTACCACTACCGGTAATCACAAACGACCCAGAAAAAGCCATATTGCGTTGCTCAAAAATCTTTTTCGCACCAGAAATTGCCCGTGCGTCTTTCGCAACGCCGTCCGACTCACCCGTAAGCATTGATTCATTGGTAAGCAATCCCGATTCAACAATAATTCTTCCATCGGCCGGAATCTTATCACCTTCTCGCAGAACCACAATGTCACCCGGAACTAATTCTTCAGCCATAATCAATTCTTCTTCACCATTACGCAGAATATAAACTTTATGTACGGTGGTGTTTTTCAGTGCTTTCAAAATACGGCTAGTTGAAGCTTGCTGAACATAATAAATGATTGCGTCCACAGCAATAATCACCGCAATTGCTACTGCTTCAATTATATCGCCCTGAATAAGCGACAACACCAGCGCTACAAATAGCACCACCATAAAAATATCCATAAACGGTGCCAAAATACGTTTCCAAAGTGGAATCTCATTTACTTGCAGCAAGTTTTTGCCATATTTTTCTTGACGCTTTAGCGCCTCTTTGGTCGTGAGACCAGTGTCCGGATTTGTCCGGAATTCTGCAATTACCTCCTTAACGGTTTGATTATAAAAACTCGTCATATTTTAAGTGTATCTTATCTTGCGGTGATTGTCTAGATTTTCATCTAATTAAACTGAGCCACGTAAACTATATATATATATATATATCAGCGTTTTGGATCTTGCCAGTCGAAAATCGTGTTAGTGGTACTTTCTTCGTTCACGAGGTCTGAATCCGGAGTATCGCCTTCGATAGCGTCCCTACCGTTATCCAACTCGCTCTTCTCGACTTGGCCATTATTATCGCAAGCGCCTTTTTCGGTCCAGCAGTTCGCTGTAATCCAGCGTTTTTTACTGACCGAATCTTCACCACCGCCACCAACATCCAAAGCGTATTGTGGCACCGGGAAATAAGTATCCGAAATATCGACACGAGTTTCAACCCGCCGAAATAAATCATTCGCTCGACCGGTAGAATCGATACTAATCTGTGCACCGTCAAACATCACAATGCTATTAGTAACATCAGCACTGCCGTTTCTCAGTTTTACGGCAAAATCCGTAATTACATCACCGTAGGGTAGAGCAGCTACCAAGAAGGCAGTATCCGGATTAGTAAAGCTGACATTAATTTTGGCAGTACAGGCAAATTCACTAATCGTCTCACCAACATTGGCACACTGAATTTGGTAAGGATTCTGCTGGTTGCCAGCAAAGGCACTACTATCAGCATCAATGACTTCTTGACAAGTACTCGCTGGCATCGCCCAGTGTATAGCTGCTAATTCTTCGCAACGCGCCCGAGATTGTGGATATAAAATCATGGTAGAATTATAGCCCGTAAGCTCGTCAAAATTGCCATCGGCCGATTGGTTGCTAGGTACATAAGTTTCCCCGCCCATCGAGACTAAAGTCAACTGAATTACTGGCGGAATTGGCGAGGTAGACTTATTCGAAAAACCTGGATAATTTAAGCCTTGGTACATAGTATCATTTGTAGTGCTAAACCAGCTGAATTCCACAGTTTTAACTTGTGAGAGCGTATTGCTTTCCACGGACAGCGGAATAATACGGGTGCGATTTTCGCTAGAAAGAGCCGAACGGAAGTCGCTAGTATTTCGCGAAATTTTTACGCAGGTATAGGCTTGGTTAGTTTCATTCCCATTAATGCCGGCGTTCCCGACCATCACCTCGCTAGAGCCATCGCCCACACCCAAAACTTCGTGAATGCCACGATTACATTCTGGGCTAAACAAATCTAGATTAGCTGCTCCACCGGCATCAATTGTAGAGTAATATTTTTTAATAGCACGCTTAGCATCTTCTACGCCAGCCAGAGCCGCATCGTACGCTGACTGCGACAACTCATCATCGCTACTACGAACGCTATTTGTCAACATCATGCGCACAAAACTCAGCGTAATGACTCCAAAAAGAATAGTAGCAAAGATAGTAATATAAAGCGAAGCGATACCTTTCTTAGTTCTTAAACAATTTTTTGATAATTTCATACTATTTTTCCTTATATTTAATATCTTGGTGCTAATTCACGAACATAAGAATCCGTGAAACTTGAGCGATATCTTTGCCCCTGTGCAAATGCCCACAAGTACGCATCTTTACGCAAGTTGAAAATCTCCGCTGAGCGATTTCTGCCGTTCAGCCCGGAAGCACCCACTTTAGCAATGGCTTCATCAGTTAAGAGCGCATCTGAACCAAAACTGCGTCTAAGCTCCACGCCACCTTCAGCAATCACTGGTCCATTAAATACAAGTTGTTTATCGCAATGGAGATTTGCTGCCGGATAAGTATTGTAACCTTTGGCGCGTACAGCAGCCTCTGTCTTTTTATCCATCCATTCCGAATCGCTACAAGTTTTAATTTTACCGGTGGCGAAAATCCAAGCATCAATCTGAGTGACATTTTCGTGAATCACTAAATCACCATTGGCAATGATTATATTCTGGGTAATTTCGTTAAGTTTGCCACCCGAAGAAGTGATATCATCGCTAATCTCGTTCGTGGGCATAATCTTCATACGCACACCATTTTCTTGCATAAAGGTTTTAAGGCGGCCTCGAAAAACTTGATCCGCTGTAACGCCAGAATGTCCTAGCATGAAACAACTGATTCCTGTTCCCGTAATCGGCGCCTGCGAGTTGGAAATCGTGAGTGGCGTATTTCCTTCCAAAATGTTAGCCTTATTACATAATTTCGATTGCACCGAACCGCCGTTATGCCCCGAAGTCCAGAGCGAAGCGCCAGTACCAAGACCATAATAATCACCACCGACCACGGCTAAGTATTCCGCCCAAGAGCCATAAGTCTTAGTATCACCACTGGCCGCCTTACCAAATTGTGGATTATCCAAGCGATATGACAGTGCCGTCTGCACTCCGCCTTGAGTCGACATACTGCCATTCCAAAAGGCTACGCTTGGTTTTTTGGCAATAGTGCGGCATTTAGCATCATAAATCTGCCAATAATTGTCCTCGGGATAACCTGTCCAAGTAACTTGGTCTTTTGGCAATTGGTTTTCATAAAGTTGCTTTTGGTCTTCTTTCTTCTTAATTAGGCCAACCCAGTGTTCATATTGCCAACCCATAGCATTACAAACTTTATAACCGACATTATCTGGAACTGATGTCACTTGGGAGTGCGAGTACTCTTCCATCGTGGTATCATTATCATCTCCTGGATTCCATTCTTCTAAGTCAATCGAAGCACAACCGCCAGCCGCCGGTTCGCCAGTATATTTCTCGGGCACTTCTAGCTTCTTTTTGTCGGCGTAATAAGTACAGACGTCTTGATTGCCGGCATCACCCTTAACTTTGTAATATTTATCACCCTTAACGATATCGCCGCTAAATTCCTTGTCTACTGGCACTAGCACCATCACAGATTGCGCCGCTTTGACACGTAGTGAGTTAATATTCTTTGCCTTGCCATCCCAAGCCAGAGCTGAACTTTCGCCAGCATACATTAAGGTGCTATTCGCTGTGGCGGTGGATTGTGGACCAGGATTATCTCCGTCAGCGTCAGTCGGTGGTACGTCCCAAGTATCTTTTGGACGATAAATGATTACGCAGGCCTTAGAGAAAACTTGCCTACCATCGCTACCAGCAGAAGCCCCTGTGATAACATATTCATATTTTTGATTAGTACCATCATCGTCCGTATCAGGCGACCAAGTACCATCAGCATTCTGCTTATACAGCTCATTCTTCTCATAAGTCACCTTATAAGTGCGCGGCTGGGCAATATTTTTCTGGCAAATATGCACTTTAGCACCCGGCACAGTCTTAACTTTTACCTTAGTGATCTTCTTGTTTGGGTCGGCCTCGCTCGGCGGCATAATGCTGCCACTCGGAAAATCAATGCCACCAGTAAACTTTTTACTACCCACCGACACGCTACCGATTGGCGTCGTATCGCCACTTGCCGCTGCCGCCTGCTTCGCTGCCTCTTGAGCTGCATTTAGAGCTTCGGTTTTCTCCGCATCAGTCCTAGCCTCAGTCTTAATGTCTGATACGAGTTCCATCACGGGGTTGCCATTACTATCTTTAATGATTTCATTTTTATCGTCTTTGGATTCTGTATAAGTCAAGCTCTTGGAGATTTTACCGAGCCGTGGATAGAGGAATTGATTATAAACATCCGTACAACTGTCATCCTCGGCGTCAACATTAGTCTGCTTATGAATTTGGCAAAGTTTCACCGGAATATAAAAGAGCTTGTCGGCCGCCTCACGCGCATCATATACATCTTGAGTAATTGTGCTTGGATCAGGATTTTTATCCTTAGGATCTCGCACACGACCATAGCCTGAGATTTTTACTTTGGCATCTTCAGCTAATTTTTCGTCCTTAATAATGGCGTTTTTGATAATCTCTTCATCAATAGTATCGTAGTTTAATTTATGCTCAAACTCCACCTCGACTTCGTCTTCCATGGTGCTCATTTTGATAGTGGCAGTGCCATTCTCTGGCGACTCGAGTTCTTGTGCATGAATATCGTGATAAGTCGCACCTTGCTCAGCCACTTTGACTTTTGAAGTGACACTAAGCTTGCCTTCTACTTCTTTTTCTTTCTCACATTTTTTGTCATCAGGGTGTTTGGAACAGAAACAAGCAGGATCCTCCTCGTAAGTCGTCTCGCTGGTACATTTCTTTTCTGGTGGATCTTCTACCTTATTAATGATTTTAATGGTGATTTTTGAGTTCAAGCCAAGACAACCGTAGCCTTGGGGATTTTTCCCTGCCACTCTGACGCCATAGGCTGGGTCGACATAGGCGCTAGTCGGGCTGAAGCAGCGGTTGACCGAGAGTTTGACGTTACAGGTAGTTTCTGTCACTTTTGTGTTGCCATCATGGCTATCTGTCTCTTCTTTTACCTTACAAGGCGTGCCTTTCTCCTCCATTTCTTTGAGTAAAGTACCTAATTTTATTTTAACCTTCATACTCTGAACCGGTTTGGACCACTCGTAGTGCGTCCAAACTGCTGCGCCTACTGGCATGGTTTGAGATAGGGGCTCAATAAAGGTATACTTATTTTGGTTGATAAAACTAGCCATATTGCTCTTTTGGCCTTCGCCATCCATACCTTTGGGTGCAAACCAAATCTGGTGAGCACTAACACTAGTTCCGCCATTGTGGTCACATTGATTATACATACCGTTTAGATAAGCCGTGACTTCAGGGTTACTTTGTCTAAGATGCTTGAGCGTTACCTCCTGTCTTTTATACTCCGCTTCTGCCTTCTTGCCCTTCGCATTTTTACTGAGCCAGAGTGCCATTTGGCGGTGGTCAGGATTCTGGGCACAACGTTTGCAGGCGTCTACCACCGCTTCATTATCAGCGTAGCCAGCCGGCACCGTACAACTGCTGGCAGCCAATGCGGTTTTCGGTCTTGCACCCAGTGTCAACACTGGCAGAACCATTGCCAACGCCAATAATCCACCCGAGCAGAACACTCTCAAGCTCTTCTTCATTCTAATTCGTTTCATTTTACCTCCTTTTTCTAGCTATAACCCAAAATCCGTGCCGTCCGACATCGAATTCGGAAAACGTGTTTCGTAATAATCCAGCCAATAATCTGCCATCACCAGCTCACCCACACTTGCATAAGCATTATATAGTGTCATTGCGTAGTTACCAAGCTCGTCTTGGTTCATGTTTTCGGGCTCAGCCTTTTCCGCCACCCGGAAGAGTGCATTATAGCTCTCATGCGTGACATAAAAATTCATACCGTCAAGAATCCGTATTACCCCACAACCTTTGCAACATAAAAGGTAGCCATTATACTGTAATTG
>CAZVTE010000012.1:0-15157 GCA_964629705.1 uncultured Candidatus Saccharibacteria bacterium
CCAGATAAACATCAAGCTACCGCTTACTGTTTATCTGGAATTACGGAACAAGACCTATTTTTATCAAAAATGTTGACAATATGTATCTTGTCATGTAAAATGAAATTGAAGATAAGGGCGACTTAGCTCCTTTCGGAGCTGGGCCAAGCCCTTATTTTTTGTCAGTGGAATTTTTACTAAGCAGTTCTTGATAGATTTTTGTGCTCAAATGTTCAATATCGATAAGTGAAGCGAGAATTTTCGTGATTTTGCGGCTATGAATTAAGTGCAGGTTATTGAGGTTACTCATGCTGTTTTTTATATAAATTGTGTTTTCATAGATTTTATGAATTGATTGTAAACTTTTTTTATTGCTTTTGCTGTTAGCATATTCAACATAATATAGTGCCATTTGGTGAGCTTTTTCGAGTAAGGGGATGAGAAAAATTTCGCGCGCTAAAGTGGTAGAGGTTTGTTTGCAAGCTAAAAAGAGTGATTGATTGAGCTGCATAACGGCGTCGTTTAAAAGTGGTGTGGGTGTTTTTGGCAAAATTAAGCTGGTAATTTTAGTAGAATCGCTGCTGGCTTGATCGCGCATAGTTTCGATTTGGTTACGCGTATAAATCTTATCTAGATGAAAAAAGTGCAGTTCTTTCGTGCTTAGGAAACGGTCGGGATAAATGTGAATATTGGCAAGTTGGGTAGTGAGTTCGTCATTAAGCTTGAGCGAAACAATACCGTCTTCGGACTTAAAATAACGGTCAGTATCAATTTTGAGATTATAACGGCGATTAATTCGTGCTGCAATATTGGTAGTATAAAAAAGAACTGAATTACCAGCAACTTTAGAGTAACCATTAGTAGAATCAAAAATTAGTAAATGTCGGTCGTTGTCTTGTTCAAACTCCATGGCTTTGGCCTTAATGGTGTGCTGCCGTTGAATAATACTAGCACGCAATCCGCGTAGGCGCATTGATCGTTCTGGCGATTTTGGGGATTTTTCAATAGCAGTGAGGAGATTTTCGAGTTCATGCAAATCTTTGGATAACAGGGTATCAAGGTTGTAAGTGATTTTTGGTTTCTGTAGCTTGGCGAGTAGCTCTGGCGATAGTGGTTTGCTGGAGCTTTGGTTCTCAGAGTTTGCGTGAGCATTCTGGTTTGCCAATGATTTCATTTGCATTTTTGTGTAATTTTATTTTACTATTAATAAAATAGTATGCGCGACCTTATAATTATTATAAACAAAAAGTTCGAGTTTTTTAAATAGAAAAATAAGTTTTTGTGGTATAATGGAATAAAAGTAAGGAGGACGCGATGATTCGGGTGGACGAAGAATTTATGGAAGATGTTGGTCTTGGTGATATGCCAGCCGATGAAAAACGAGAATTTATGCGACATGCTGAGGAAGAGCTTGAAGTGCGCGTTGGGCAGAGAGTAGGGGTAGGCTTGTCGAAAGAGCAACTTTTGGAATTTTCAGAAATCAATGACCTTGATATTGCAACGGATTGGTTGAACCGCTATGTGCCAGATTTTCGAGATCGGGTGAAATCAGTGTTCGAGGATTTTAAGCAGGAAATTGCGTCTGAACGTGACCAAATTTTGGCAGATTAGCGCTTTTTGCCATAGCCGTTAACAAACGACCTTGCATCCATTGGTTTTTTGCCTTCTGGTTGTAATTCGTCAACTACTACGAAGTTTCGGTCTTTGCATTTAATCATAAGAGGGGAAGAATCCTCAGAGATGTCGGCGGCTTCACAAAGAATGTCGGTGACACGGAGAGTGTGAGCTTTGAGAATAATGCAAGTTTTACCAAAAAATTGGTACTTCGGCTTAGGGTAGTTTTGGTAGGCGACGATTTGACGGAATAATTCTTTAGCGGTATAGTTTTCTGGTTGTAGCAAGCTCATGCTTTTATCAAATTTTGTGGTGAAGGTGGCTTCGGAGTCATCTTGTACAGTTGGTTTGATTTTTCCTTCTAAAACTGACGAAATATTTTCTGAAATCCAAGTGGCACCTGCTTCGGCTAAAGCTTGGTAAATTGCAGTTTTGTCAATTGGTAGATGTTCTAAAGTGGCTTGATAATAGATTGGACCAGCGTCCATTTTTTTGACTAGTTTCATAATTGAATAACTAAAATTTTTATCGCCATTCAGGATTGCACTTTCGATAGGCGAGGCGCCACGGTATTTTGGCAGCAGAGAAGGATGAATATTGAGGATTCCGACCGGTTCAAAAAGTTCAAAAATTTCTGGTTTGACAATAATGCCAAAAGAGGCTAGAATCCCGATTGCTTCTGGAAAATCTTTTTTTATGTCTGAGACTTCGGCTAAATCATTTGCTGTGCGGGCATGAAAAATGATGTCGAAATGTTCTTCTAAAATTTTTAACGCAAAATCGGCAAGCGGACCGTTCCCAAAATAAATAATCTTTGGCTTGTTTTTATTTACGTCAGTACATTGTGGGGACGGGTTTACAGAATCAGTGGTTTCGAGGGGGTTATTAGTCATGTTTTTACTCCTTTTTGCTTAAAATTTTGACATTTTGACTACTTTTGTCTAGTTTTTGACACCGTCTAAATCTGAACACTGTATAAATATTGACATTGTCTAAAAATGGACAGTGTCAAAAGAATTAGTCTTCATCGGGAAAGAGATTTTTGTCATCTTTGATATATTTTTCGTAATCTACGGGCTGTAAATCGCCATTTTCGTCAAGTTTATAGAAAGCGTCACTGTCATTTTTGATATGATCAATGAAAAGAATGCCATTTAAATGATCAATTTCATGCATCAAGCAGCGTGCTAAATAACCTTCGGCTTTGAGGCGTACTTCATGGCCATCTTCTAGTGCAGCTTTAATCTTAACCTTTTTGGGGCGGGGGACTAAACCATAAATTTCTGGTACTGACAGGCAACCTTCGTAATCACGGTAAATTTTGCCATCAGTTTTGATAACTTCGGGGTTAATGAGAGCGGTAAAAGAATTATTCTTTTTGTCGTCAAGATCATCGCGCACTAAAATAATGCGCTGGTTCACTCCTAATTGGGGCGCAGCGATGGCAGCCGAAAGTTCGAATGGGTGCTTAGCTTCCCAGTCGAGCGAAGCTTGAAGCATGTCGGCGATAATCTCGTGAGTTTCATCGGTGATATGATTAACCTTTTTTGACTTAGCTCGGAGACGTGGATCTGGCGTAGTAATAACTTCTCTCATACTTATATTATACCACGCGAAAAGCTGATTTACAATAGTGACGGCGGGTCAAGGGAAATGCTGCAATTGTACTTTTCGAGGGTATGCATGGCGTGTAATAAGGTGTTGCGTGAGCTACTCTTAGCAAAAAGTTGCCAGATAAAACCGCGAGCGGTGCGCTCATGAAAGGCGGGCGAAGGTGGAGAAACGGTGAGTTGAGGATTTTGTTGAAGCAAACGATGGATTTCAGAGATTTTTTTGACGGTGGTAGCTTCGGTTTTGTAGGCAACGGTGATTTTAGCGAGATAGGTGAAGGGTGGTAACTGTTGGCGTTTGCGGTTTTTGAGTAAATATTTGGCGAAAGCTTGATAATCTACGGCGATGGCAGTTTTGATTACGGGGTTATCTGGTTGGTAAGTTTGGACGATGACATTTGCAGTGTCTAGGTGCCCGCGCCCGACACGCCCGATTACTTGCGTTAAGAGTTCAAAAGTGCGTTCTTCGGTAGCGAAATCTGGTAAACTTAGTCCACTGTCAGCTTGAACTACCCCAACGGTGGCAAGGTGGGGTAAATCTAGACCTTTAGCCAAAGTTTGCGTGCCAATTAGAATATCAACTTTGCCAGATTTGACTTCGTCATAGAGAGCATTCAAAGTTTCGGTTTTAGCGTTATCAGCATCGAAGCGGGCGACATTAGCCTTGGGGAAAAGGCGTTTTAACTCATTTTCTAATAGCTTAGTGCCAAAGCCTTTATGAACAACTCCGGCAGCGTGACACTCGGGGCAGGAAGAAGGAACTTTAGCTTGATGTTCACAAGTGTGGCAGGTTAATAGATATCCATCTTCGTGCAAAGTTAAGGGTAAGTAACAGTTGGGACAGAGAGCTTGCCAGCCGCACTCTTCGCATAAGGTAATTGGCGCAGAACCACGGCGATTATGAAAAATTAAAGTTTGCTGTTTAGCTTGAAGATTTTCGCTAATATTATCAAGTAACTGATCAGAAAAATAACGATTTTTGCAAAAATGAGCACGATTTTTGAGATCGACCAAGGTAATATGAGGGTCGATGGCGGTGGTTTTGGCTTTTTCGGAGAGCTCAATTAAGGAGTTATGTTTTTTTGCCAGATGATAATCGACGATATTAGGGGTGGCAGTGCCTTGTAGACAGGTGATTTTGAGCGTGCTAGCAATAAAACTTGCTAGTCTCAAAGCGGAATATTTTGGATTATTCTCTTGGTAATAAGTATTCTCGTGTGCCTCGTCGATAATGATTAAGCCAAGATTGTGTTCTGGTACTAGTAGGGCAGAACGTGGTCCCACAATAACCTTCGGCGCGCTACTATGGCGATCTACTGTGTCAAACTCTCCATTGCTCAGTCGCCGTACCACTGAGTACGTCTCCTTCCGCGATTCGAGTTTTCCTTGTAGCTCATCCATATTAGCATCGCCTCTATTCGGCGTGCTACTATTATGACCATCTACTGTGTCAAACTCTCCATTCGGCGTGCTCTTTTTGCGAATTTCTGCGTTATCTCCTGCGACTACTCCTTCGCCGTACTTTAAGTACGCCTCAGTCCGTTGCTCGGAGCTGCCTTGAACTTCACTAAAAATAGCATCGCCCCTATTCGGCGCGCTACTATGGTGATTAGCATCGCCTCTATTCGGCGTGCTCTTTTTGCAACTATCCTGGATCTCATTTAAAATAGTATCATCTTCATTTGGTGCACCACTCTCCAAAATCTCTAGCCAAGTTTTGCGTCTTTCGGCAAGGGTCTGATTGGAATGAATCAGTGTAACCATATCGCCAAAAGTACTCTGGAAAATTTTGACCAGTTGTGAGGTGAGGGCAATTTCTGGTACGAGCAGGATAACGGATTGACCTCGACGTAGAGTACGAGCAGCTAGCTCAAGATAGATGTTGGTTTTGCCGCTACCGGTAATGCCATGAAGGAGTTTAGTATAGCTAGTGGCGGCTTCGATTTCGTCAATGGCTTTTTGCTGAGAAGGGTTGAGAGAGATTAGGGGGATTTTGATAACAGCGGTGCTGGCTTTTTGAGCCGGAGTGGGTTTTTGGGGTTGCTTTTTGGTGGATTTCTTCTGAGATTTAGTATTTTTTTCAAAAAAGTCAAGTTTAGCTTCTTGGGCGATAGCGCCGCGGGCTGCGATATTGCTCGGGACAATCAAATTGGCGGTTTGAGGTAGAGGAGTAAGATAATAATTTGAAAGCCACTGAATCGCTTTCACCAGATGCATTGGGATGGGAGTGTGATGTAGGAGAGTGATGATAGGTTTGGTGGGGAAATCAACTTTGCTAACTCTGCGCAGCACGATGCCAGTAACGGTGCGTTTGCCAAGAGGTATTAAGACTACGTGGCCAGGTTGCAAAGGGGAAGCACAAGAATAAGTCAGTGCGCCACTGCCCTTGCGGAAAACTTGAGTCGGTACTACCTCAAAAAACATACTATTATTATACTCTAATTTGCAAAAATCACAAGAGTAGTTTTTGCTTCGGTTGCAAAACATCATAATCATGGTGTGATTTTTTGTCATTTTAAAAGGTTTTTCTAAAATCGCAAGCGATTTTGGGCAAAATTTTGTGTTGTTTGGCGATTGGCAAAAGTCAAAAAATCTGTTCAAAATGCTATTGCTTTTATTGGAAAAGTGTGCTACAATAAATCTATAAGCTGGTTAAGCGCCGGACTGTTTTTGAGGGAATATTGTTGTGTTTTGTGTCTGTTTTTAGATTGAGATTAGAGGAAATAAGCCAGGCTGCGTTTTTTATGCTATACTTAAATAAAGAATGCAAAATACTTGGAGGTAGTTTTATGCCAAATAAAGAAAAAATCGGTAATTATGGTAGCGTGGAAAAGCCAGAAAATGTCGTTACTGATGACACTTTAGAATCGTCTCGGGGGGGGGTAGACTTAGAAGCTAGTGAAGTTGATTCGGAGAATAATGCAGAAGCTCGGCGCGAGGCGTCGAGAGTTTTAGGCTCAAGAATTTTAGCGAATGTGGGTTTCGAAAAACATCAAACAGAAATTGTTGAATCAAGTTTTGAGAAAATGAAGAGGCGGGGAGAGAAACTGCCTGGTAAGAATTCTCAGCGACGTGACTATGCTTATTTTAAGCGACTCGAAGATTTAGTTGACCAATATGGTAATGAGATGGAGCAGAAACTATGGAATGCTTCGGTAGATAAGTTGATTATAAAACCAGAGAATATAACAGATAGCTATTGGTCTAGTCAGGAGCAAATTTTGCGAGATAATGGTCGTGGGCATACGCTTAATGAACGTGCGAAAATGTTTATGACGCAGCATATTCAAGAGCAACAGCGAGATTCTTTAGCAACTTGGTCTAATTATCTTAGCGACAAAGATTCGCCATATCCAATGTGGTTCAAAGTGTATGCGTGGGATGGAGTTTCCAAAATGGGGACTTTTGATAAGGACAAAAAAGTTTTCCAAAAGCGTAATGAATCGACTGTTGCGCCATATCCAAAGCTGAATGCCGAGGTTTTAGCAAAAACCTATAATGTAATTGAAGATTTTTACGAGAATGGTCAAAACACGGAAGAACGTGACGAAAGACTGGATGCTTTGGTGCGCTCCGGCAACTTTAATAAGTTATATTCGAAAATTTTATTAGATACTAAAGTGATTCCAAAGACTCCAGAACGCACGGAAGATGTTCACGGCAAATGGATAGAATATTTGCCAGGAGAAGAAGAAAAGTTGGCTGAAGCTGCTGAGGGGACTGGCTGGTGCGTAGCCGATCCAGGGACTGGTGGAAAATACTTGGAGTCGGAAAATCAAGATAGTAAGGCGAAATTTCTTCTGCTACATTTGGTTGATTCAGAGACGGGGCAGATGGCGGATAATGGGTGTGCATCAATTAGATTAGATGCAAGAACGGGCGAGGTGGCGGAGATTTCGGGTTTAGGGGCAAGCCAGGATCTAGAGCCGGCATTGTTACCAATTGTGGAAGAGAAGGTAAAAAGTTTGCCGGGTGGTGAGAAGTATTTGGAGGCTTTTGCCGACAAGCGTAAGTTGATTGAGCTAGATCGAAAAATGCAACAGGGTGAAGCTTTGAATCAAGATGATATAGATATGATTTTTGAGACTAAACGTGATTTACATAGTTTGAGTTCGTTCACGGATCCCAGAATAAACGAATTGAGGGAATATGCGTTTTTTACGGTCGATGATTTGTGCGATGAGCTGTCTATGGAGCAGATTGTAGATAAGCTATTGCCAGCGATAGATTTTTCGGAAGAGGAATATGATGAGGATGCTGAGGATGATGCAGAAGAGAATCATTATGATGGCGAGATTATAGATAATCGTCAACTAGTTTTGGATTATACGGATTGGTTGACTGAGGAAAAACACGCGCCATGGGAGGCAATTTTGCAGTATGCTGATAATGAAGAGATTATGCGGCGTATGCTAACGGGAGAGCTGATTGAAAATGGAGCTTCTTATCAAATGATTGTCGAAAATGTAGACTGGATAGAGCCATGGGCAGCAATTGTTTTATATGAGAATGGAGTAACCGATGAAGCATTGTTGGCGTCAAAAATGAGCCTTGGAGGAGTATTGGAAGATGCTGATATACTAGAGGATGCTGGGCTGGACATCAAGAAATTAGTTGATTATGCGAGAGAGCCTGGATTTGGTTTTCATATTCCAATGTCGACCTTTAGGGAGTTGATAGATAAGGGTGTAGATCCGGCGAAAATTGCTAATTATTTGAAAGCGGACGATATAGTGGATTATGCGGAGGAATTACAGGGGCTGGGATTGGATTTAAAGCAGATATTTTTGGATAACCATGATGTTTGGTATAGTTCTGATGAAGAAGAGTCGGCTAGATGGTTTCATGAAGCGGAAAAATTTGGTGTGACAGGTGACGATTATATAAAACATTACCTAGAAAAAGATAGTAGAACGCAAGAAGATGTGCTAGCGGATTTCTTAGGGGTACAAGAAAGGTTGCAAGTTTATGGTGTCCCTGAAAAGGATTTGCCGGCGGTAGCGTTTTTGGATGAAGTGGGTCGAATGAATCAAGGGACACGGGCTTGGCTGCAACAGGCCAGTGAGGAGCGAAAGCAAGAGCTAATGTCTGTGTATCAAGAGTGGCTGGAGAAAACTGAGAAATCTGAACTAACAGATGTGGCTTGAGAACAAGTGTAATGTAATAATATCCAAGAGCGTTTTAGAAAACTGCGGCTACGGTCGTAGTTTTTTACGGGATGTTGTAAAAATTACTTGCTTAAAATCTGGTGTTGAAGTACAATAGATTTAAGAGAAAGTGAGGTAAAAATGTTGGATATTTTCATTACATCGCGGGTAAGGCGGAAGATTATTGTGGTTTTTACGAAATATCCAGACTTTAGGACGCATGTGCGGGCGTTGTCGAAGCTGATTAAGGAAGACCCAGGGAATATCCAGCGGGAGTTGCAGCGTTTGGAGCGTGGTGGGTTTTTGATTATGACAAAGCGTGGTAATGTGCGGATTTACCAAATGAATAAGCAGTTTCCATTGCTTAAGGAGTTGCAGAGCATGGTGATTAAATCGCAGCAGTTGTCAAAGGTAAATAAAGCGGATAAGTCACTAGGGTGAGTAGATTATTTGACGAATTACTACGCGTGCGTGATCTGGGGGGGAGTTTTTTGTGTCCAAAATATGAGTCACTGGTAAACCCATTCTTATTGCCAGATATGGATAAGGCGGTGGAGCGGATTCAGCTGGCCAAGGAGAAAGGCGAAAAGGTGTTGATTTATGGCGATTATGACGTGGATGGCGTGACGGCGAGTACGGTGATGCAGGATGTTTTGAGCTTGGTAGGCATAAAAAACGTGGAAATTATGTTGCCGAATCGTTTTATTGATGGTTATGGTATGAGTCGGCGAGCTGTGGAGCGCGCCCGAGAAATGGGGGCTGGGTTAGTGATAACGGTAGATTGCGGTAGTCGCAATCATGAGGTGATTGAAGAACTGAAGCGAGATAACATTGATGTGATTGTGACGGATCACCACGAGGTGGGCGAGACTTTGCCGGATTGCGTAGCGGTAGTGAATGCCAAACGGCGCGATTTGCCGGTGACAGAGGATAATTTAGAGGTGCTTCTGGAGTTGCGTGAGATTGCGGGCGTAGGGGTGGCGTTTAAGCTGGCGCAGGCGTTAGTGCAGAGGGGGTTAATTGCGAATGGGCAGGAAAAATGGCTACTTGATTTGGTAGCGATTGGTACGATTTGTGATAGCATGCAGCTTTTAGGTGAGAATCGGATTTTTTGTTATTATGGTGCAAAGGTAATTGAAAAGACTCGGCGAGTGGGTCTGAGGGAACTAATGAAAATTGCTGGTGTTGAGAAATTGGATAGTGAGGCAATTGGCTTTCAAATTGGCCCGAGATTAAATGCGGCAGGGCGAATGGATTCGGCGGAGCGAGCACTAAAATTGCTAAATGCCAAGACGCGAGCTGAGGCAGCAAAATTAGGTATGGAGCTAGAGGAGCTAAATAGGGCACGGAAGGATAGCCAGCAAAGTGCTATCGAGGAGATTGAAGCGCAAGGTGTAGGCGATGATGCAGTAATTGTGATTGCTGGTGATTGGCACGAGGGAGTATTAGGGATTATCGCGGGGCGGTTGACCGAGAAATATCGGAGGCCAAGTTTTGTGCTGGCAGAGGTGGATGGAGTTTTGAAAGGTTCAGGGCGGAGTTTTGGCGATTTCAGTTTGGCAGAAGCGTTGCAGAACTGCGCAGAGCAGATTATCGGTGGTGGCGGTCATGCGGCGGCTTGTGGAGTGAAGTTGGAGAAGTCAAAATTGGCCGATTTTCGTATGGCGGTGAATGAATATTACGAAAGTTTAAATTTACGAAATCAAGAGCGGTTCTTGGATGTGTCGGAAGATTTGGCGGTGGAAGATTTTGACGAGCTCAGCTTGGAGTTTTTGGAGGAATTGCGACAATTGGAACCGTATGGCGAGGGAAATCCAGAACCAATTTTTCTTTTGCCAGAGGTAAGAGTGGTGGAAGTGGCGAAATTAGGCGAGAAGCAAAAGCATTTGCGTCTTGTGGTGTGGGATAAAAATGGTAAAAGTTTGAAACTAATGATGTTCAACGCGCCGGAGGAATATCTGAATTTGACTGGCGGAGAAATTGTGAATGTTTGGATAAACCTAACCGAGAATAATTTTCGGAATACTCGGAGTGTGGAGGGGCGAATTCTGAAAATCGGGTAGCGCTTGACTTTTTACGATGAGTGTGCTATGATGAAGATAGGCAATAAAAGCCTTCAGTCTCTATAGATGGTAGAGGCAGGGATTTTGTTGGGAAACTTTAAAAATATCACTTGAAAGGGTCAGAAAGGAGGGACTTATAAAGCTGAATAGTTTTATAGGGAGAGCATGAAACTTGGTTTTAAAGAAACGATGTCGCCTACAGAATATATCATTAAGGGGCCGACTGAGGCGCAGCTGGGTGAACTGCGATTTACCACGATGATTAGGGTGTTGGACTGGATAGGTACACAAATATCTCCACTAATCAATCCAATGACGATGTTTGTCGAAGAACGTAAGTTGTGGCTGCAGAAGGTTGAGGAAATGTTGTGTGGTGATGGCGTGAGTTATGAGCCGAGCATTTTTTCGGCGAAAGAATTCCCACGCTTAGCAGTGCACGAAGAAGCGGTGCAGTGGTCGCTGGAGTTGATTCGGCAGAGTTTGACGGTGGAAAAATATATCATTGAGGAGTATCTGCCGGCGGTACGTGGCTTGTTTGAGATGGCAGGCTGGAAGATTAATGATAAAATGCAGGCGGAACAAAAGGGGCGACTGCGCTTTACACATCCAAAGGATGAGCTAGACTATGAATGGTCGGATCAGCAGGATTATGCATTAGTATTATCTTATATTGAAAGCATTATTGACTGTGATTTGCGACGAACGTGGCAAGAAAAATTTCCGGATACACTAATGATTGTACCGGAGATAGATGGCGAAATGGATGCAATGGAGCATGATGCGCGTCAGAAGTTTGCTTACCTTTATCGCTGGGGAATGCCACTGATTAATGAGGCTTTAGTGAACTATTGTTTTCGGTATGATTCGGGATGTGCAACTTGTCAGGCGGCGGACGCAGAGAATGAGGCTTACTATAAGGTAGACTTGTATTATGGTGGCACTTTGACGCCAAAGGCGAAATGTGATGATATTTATCTGGAAGGTTGTTTACAGGATTTTGCTAGATTAGTAAATTTGCTGAAAAATGATGTTCGCACAGTGGTGAGTCCGGAGCATTTGCAGGATGTCGAGAAAAATGCAGCGAAGATGAGGCTCTATAATGAACTGGTGCCACGGATGCGCGAGCAATTAAACTGGCAGGTTAGCGTTGTGAATGAGCAAATCATAGTGACACGGGCTGAAGCACAGGGAATCAAGGCAGAACATAATTATGATTTAAGCTTTGATGGTTTGAAGCAGCTGGAGCGAGAGATGGAAACTTTTCCAGCGCAGCTGGTGCTGTGGGAACATTACCGCTTGGAAATGTTGCGACTAGTGGATTGTGCTACGGGCGATTGGTGTATATATGTGTGCGATAAGGAGAAAGCATTACTCTGCACTTATACTAATTCTGATAATAAACAGGTTTATCCGTATAGCTATAACGAGGAAGACTATAAACGTTTCAAGGTTGATTTGGCTCGCTGTATCTTTACCTACAGGGGTGAAGAGATGATCAAGAGATAATTAAGTGATAGAAACCCCGGTTTTACTGCTAAGAATAGTGGGTAGGACCGGGGAATTCTACTAGGGTGATTTTGGCGTTAGATTTTGTTTTTTTCTATCGCCCTGATCTATATTTTGCAACAAAAATTACCAGCCACTTTGACTGGTAATTTAGCTACTTGAGCCCGAGGCGCATGCGCTCAGCCTTTTCCGCGCGACGAATCTCGCGAATGATAGCTTTGTGACGGCGCTCACGCTTGGAAATTGGCTTAGAAAAACGCATTTGTGACTTCTTCAACGGCATAATTCCACTCTGTAAAACTTTGCGATTGAAACGACGAATTAGGTTTTCGTTAGCCTCACTCTGATCTTTTCTCGTTACTTTAATTGCCATATTAGGTACATTATAGCAAATTTCCGAAAGTTAATCAAGGGGTTTATGGGTGGTTTTTGGAGGCACGAAAAACTAATAGTCTTGACCTATATTATTAGCAAAAGAAAAGCCCCCAATTCCGTAGAACCAGGGGCCAAAGGTACCTCACCATAACAGTGACAGATTTAGCATTTTAGAAGGGGGAAATTGCAAGGGGATAATTCTAAAATGCTCAAGTTGTGAGGTTTTATCTATATAAAAAGATCATTTTTTGCTTTTAGGCGGTAAATTCAGTTGGCAAATGAAGGCAAAACGAATAATGGGAATTTTTTACACAAACTCTGCGAATCAGAGTCGAAGGGCCTTCTACGAATAATAGGGAATGAAAACTCAACTGAAATCGAAAAAAGGAATAATTGACTGCTAAAACCGAGTGTTCTAGTCAGTTATTACTACCGTACCTGGAGCAAAACTGTTTTGAACGTATGTCGTTAGATGCCTGTCTGCTTCTGCTTTATTCTTGACGTCTGCATAGTACAGAGCCCCTTTCTTATCATTTCTGAACGTAGCGTTTAAGTGAGTATTCCGTTCAGTAATGTTGCTTACGCTACCTGCATCAAGGTAGACAGCGTTGCCAGTCGCATTAAAGACATACGGCATCGTTAAATGAAAATCGACTTTGAACTGTACATTGTCGATTTTGACGTAGTTGTCAGCAACTTCTAAACTGCCAAGATACGTATTTACGTTGCGCAAATCGCATCTCAATTCCAGTGTATTATCGCTGGAGCTAGCTATCTCCCAACTGCTACCGTTGTTGCTATATCTACCATTATCAAAGCTCATAGATAAATACAATAACGGTATGACGCTTGAATCTTTATAACAATTATCTGGGTTTAACGGTACTTTTAAGTCCGCAAGATACAGGTCTACACGGCTTCCGTTTGGCATCATTTCCACACGCCCCCACGTGTTGGTATAAACGGTGCTATATACACTTTCAGCGGTCAGGCTGCCAGTGTAATTTCCGGCTTTGCTTGGGTTTAAGCTGTAAGTCGTGATAACTTTGTGCTGCCCCTGAGCTAAACCGCTTAAATTCACGGTGTTACCTACAGTAGTTCCGTCCAATGTGGTTACGCTACTAGCATCAGTAGCCAAAATTTCTGATGTCGATGTTACGGTCTTTGCTGCTTCATTGTATAGCAGTTTGACAGCAGAATTCCGTTTGGTAATTTCAAACTCCGCCGTGATTGGTTCTACTTCTTTGTAACCAGTTGGCACTTGGAAGTAGAAAGTTGCTGTGTAACGTCCAACATTGATAGCTGCTGGCACGGTGTTCCCAGTGGCATCCTTGATTTCACGACGTACAATAATGTTGCTTTGTACGCCAGTCATTGAGGATGCATGTCCTTGACCGTCGTATACCGAACTGCCGTCTTGAATCCGCCAGCTACTTTGGTCGATTATTTGTGGTTCGACCGGTTTCTCTGGTTCAGTTGGTTTCTCCGGTTCGGTCGGATCGACATCGATGGCCGGCGGTGTAGTAACCGTCGGGTCTGACGGGTCCGTTGGGTTTGACGGTTTTGTTCCTGGATCTGGTTTTTCTGGAGTAATTGGTGGCAGTGGATCGGAAGGATCTACTACCGGCGGTTTTTCTGGTTTTCCGTCAGGGTTAGTTGGCTGATTATTGATATTGCCACTTCCTGAACCGCTTCCGTTGTTACTGGAGTTGCCAGAATTGTTTCCAGGGTTATTCCAGCCAGTGTTGCCACTGTTACTGGAATTGTTCCAGTTGCTATTGTTACCGCTGTTGCCGTTGTTTCCGTTGCCAGAGTTGCCAGCGTTTCCGCTGTTACCGCTGTTGCCGTTGTTTCCGTTGCCAGAGTTGCCAGAATTTCCGTTGTTGCTGGAATTATTTCCGGCATTGTTGTTGGTGTTTCCAGAATTTCCGTTATTACTGTTGCCAGAATTTCCAGCGTTTCCAGAGTTTCCAGAGTTTCCATTATTGTTGGCTGGATTTTCTGGCTCTGATTGTTCCGGCAGCGTGACTGTTGCCGCAACTTTCAATGTCAAGACCGCTTTAGTATAGCGATTCTTGAATTTCGCTGAAAGTGTGACCGGTTTTATGGTTTCAGCCTTGGATTTTGCGTAAAAGGAAATGTCATTTCCCAGTCGCTTTTTTCCATATACTGTCACCAACGTCTTGTCGGACGTGGTCACCTTAATCAGTCTCCAGCCACGCCAGCTGTAGTTAGCTGACTTTTTCAGCTGGACTTTAATGCTTTGTCCAGTCTGAGTGAATACAAGATCACTTTTTGATAATCTCATATTCTTCAGGTCAGCCTTACGGCATTTCTTAGCTTTGGCTACCTTTGCACGGTAGGTGCTGGTAGCCGCCTGAGCAGAAGCGATGTTTGCTGTAGTCGCACTGAAGACGAATAACATGCAAAACAAAATTACAACTGTTAAAAAACATTTTTCGATCTTTTTCATAAGATCTCCTCCTTTTTAATGATAGATTGACACTTCTGAATTTCAGACGATCAGACAGCGTCAGATTGAACGGTAATAAGTGCTATCTATATCCTTAGCATAACCTGTTGCTCCTTGCCGCATACTTGTTATGCTACTAATTTCATTGTAGCACACCACGTGTAATTTGTCAATACCTTTTATGCATAATTGTAATAAAATCTACTTTGGTAGCATGTTTTTGTGGTAATATGGGGCTATATAGGAGAAAAAGTCTAGTAGAGCGTAATATATTATCCTTAAAATATGTTAAAAATATGTAATAATGTAGTGAAAATGGGATAATTTTGAAGAAAAATGTGCTCTAATGGCGGTAAGGAAGTAGTATGATAATGTTAATGGGGCTCGATG
>CAZVTE010000013.1:0-15095 GCA_964629705.1 uncultured Candidatus Saccharibacteria bacterium
AGATTGTTCCTATTTTATTGAATCTTTCTTTCTGGATTCGTTAGGTGAACCGTTTGGCTTTACTGGGGATAGCGCCAAGAAAAAACTATTCCAATGCCTCCAGCAAACCATCCCTATCTTTTACGCTCGTTGCTTTTTAACTCTTAAGACGGAAAGACTGCGAAAATATCGACTTAGTACATTTTATCTTGATTCTGTTGAAAAATCTGGTTAAGAAATTCAGCCTTTCCAGCTGTGTAAGCCTTGCGGTTATGTGGAAATTGTTTAGCTAAATCTTGTTTCAACTGAGCATAGGCTGTTCTTAGACTTGCATTATTCCTCAGAATGTCGCGAATAACTAAAGTTTTTCGGTAGCGCTCGCCGTCTATTTCCATAACATGAATAAAATGCGTACGGTTATCTTCTGAACCTTTGCGCACCAGAATCTCTCCCGGGTCAGAATTCTCCTTGATTGAATACTCTGAATATTTTGTAAAAACTGGCCGGATTTGCTCAAAATCAGATAATGCTTCTACTCCCACTGCAATATCAATAATTGGTTTAGCTATAATTTCAGGAATGGAAGTCGAGCCGACATGTTCTATCGTAATTGCAATATCACCAAAAATCTCTGCTAATTGAGACTTTTCCTGCAAAAAGTCAATTTCCCATTCTGGATTGTATTTTTCTAATCTAACTTCGCCAACTTTGAGTCCCATATCAATATTATACTCTAGAACTTGAAATTTGGTATAATAAGAGAAATAAGGAGTTACCAATGAGTGATATTGTAAAACAAGTAGAAGCCTTAGTGAAACAGAAGAGTGACGAGTATAAGGCAGCAGACAAAGGGGAATATGATTTTTGGAAGAATCACATCAAGTATGTGCGTCGCGAAGCTTTGCGCCTTGCAGAGAAGTATCAGGCTGATTTAGAAATTGTCGAGCTAGGCGCACTGCTCCATGATATTGCTCAAATGTTTCCCGGTGCAACTAAGAAAGACCACGAAATCAAAGGTCGCGAGCTTGCTGAAAAAATTCTGATTGGTTATGATTATCCCAAAGATAAACGCGAGCGTGTGCTAGGCTGCGTTTTGCATCATCGCAGTAGTAAAAATGCCGAGAATATTGAAGAATTGTGTGTCGCCGACGCTGATGTGTTAGCGCATTTTGATAATATTCCGATGCTTTTTGACGCCGCTTATCATGTTCACGGCATGGTCGGGGTTGATAATGTGCGCAAATTTATGTCTGACACTTTCACAAAGGATTTCGATGACTTGAGCGACAAAACCAAAGCCGAATTTGTCGAGCGCTATCACATTATTCGCGGAGCTGTGCTAGGAGAGTAAAATCCTACAGCAATTCTTGCGCTTTCAAATCGTCTAAAGAACTAAATTTGATACCTTTAATACCTAATTTCTCACCGGCGTCAATATTAATTTGGCGATCATCGAAGAAAAGGCAAGTACTAGGTTCTAAATTATAGCGTTCAAGCAATACTTGATAAAATCTTTCTTCCGGTTTGCGCAAGTGCTCAATAAATGAATAAACTCCGCCATCAAATTTAGCAATTATATCATGTAAATAATAATACGTTGCATCTGCAATATTGGACAATAGATAAACTTTATATTTTCCACTGTCCTTAATTCTAAGAATATAATCAACATTGTCCTGCAATATCGGTACGATATAAGGGTTACTTTCAGGAGCGGCAATTTTTAAACAAAAATCTCGCCAGATTGGAAATTCTTGACTCATTCTATAAAAGTGCTCTTGATAGCTCAGGTTACCTAAGATTACGGCCATCCATTCGGGATTATGATAAACATCTTGATAGAACTTTGCAAAGGTTTCGTCTGAGAGCCCTAAGAATTCTTGTAATCTTGCCTTATTGTCGTCAATCAGTATACCACCGATATCGAAAATTAAATTCATGCCATTACTCCTGTTATTTTATATTTTCTAAAATATCGCATAATTTCCTTTTCTCAGTAAAAACTTTTGCAGAATTACGCAATTATCTCGAAATAACTCAGCGCCTGATAAAACTGTTAATAAACTTTTCACCACCTTAGGATTACTGCAATAAAGATAGCTTTTCCCATCGTCAAGCGAAATTAGATTGAAAATCCACTCGCTCACGTTTTTAAAAACAACTTCCAGAATATGCTCATCGAACTCTGTAAACTGCGGCACAATCAACTGACCAAAAACTTCTGGCAATAAATTGCTGACTTTCTCAATTTTCAAACTAGCATCTATCACCTGCTCCAGATGCCCTGCAGTGAATTCGAAGCATTCCCGAAAATATGCTCCTGCAAAATCAGCTGATACCTTACCAATTTTACGGAGCTCAGCATAGGCTATGCGGTCACGCTCAGTTGTCATACTTGCTTTAAGATTCAAGGTATTATCTAAAATACCAGCAATTAGTAATTTGCACAGCTCTTGGCTCAGTATTTCTGGCTTCCCAGCCTTAGTGATTTTTTCGTAAATCATTACACAAACTGCGCCAATAGTTTCTATTTCAGCATATTTACCTAATTTTTTCTGCCAAAACTCTTCAAAACCGCCATGATGGTCAACTATCTGCACGATCTTATCTACAGTCACAAAAGTATCAAAAAATTCTGGATTAGAAACATCAACTAGGATAAACTTAGAATTACTATCAATGCATTCGGTGTTATCCAGCTCATAGTGATTTTGGAGTAAAGATTTCGGTACGCTCTCGTTGGTTGGCGCCGTAGAAATGGCATAACAAGTATATTTTTGAGCCCGCAACAGCTCGCGATAGGCAATCATGCTAGCATAAGCATCAATGTCTAGATACTTGCGCCCAGAGGTAATAACTAGCGTCGGTTGCTCCATAAGATTATTATAGCATACATATCAATCTTGAAGAATAGGGCTAGATTTGCTATACTGAAAAGAAGAATAACTGCGTTTTAAAGGGAGAGTACTGTGGAGGAAGGGAAGAAAGCTTCTGCGAAAACTAAAAATTCAGATCAAAAACAAAGCAATAGTGATGTCATTGCTGATTACAATGGCTATGATTATAAAAAGATTTTCTGGGAGGATGCTGATCGTGCTTACGAGGATGCCGCAGATCGCATGGCAATCAATCGACTCTTACCAAAAAAGATGGATAAATTTGTTGATATCGCGGGCGGCTACGGTCGCCTGGCGGACGAGTATCTCCCTCGCGCCAAAGAAGCAGTTTTGTTTGATTATTCTAAGACTGAGTTAGCTCAAGCTAAGGATATTTATGGTGATAAGCTAAAGACGCAGGCTGGCGATATTTATGACTTACCTTTTCAAGATAACGAGTTTGATGCGCTAATGATGGTACGGGCTACGCATCATTTTGCTAATATGCAACAGGTTTCCGATCAGTTGTATCGCATTCTCAAACCGGGTGGTGTGGCCGTGATTGAGGTAGCCAACAAGAAGACTTTGCCCAAAATGTTTCGCTATTGGTTTAAGAAATCCGAGGTCAACCCTTTTGATAGAAACCCCTCTAGCCTCAAGGATTTAAACGACAATGGTTTTTATAATTATCACCCAAAGTATATTGAAGCGGTTTTCAAGAAATCCGGCTTTAAGATTGTAGAAGTGCTCTCGGTATCTAATTTCCGCAGCGCCAAACTAAAAAAAGTTTTTGGTAATAAGAATTTGATTAAGCTAGAAAAAGGTGCTCAAAAAATCTTGGCACCTGTACGGTTTGCGCCATCAATCTATTATAAATTAGAAAAAGTAGTAAAATAAGCGGCGCTAATTCCTAAAGCTGCGATTTAACCATTGACATTTTAGATAATCTGTGCTACAATAGAAATAAGACATGAAAATTGCCCCAGTATTTTGACGTATCTATAGTCCAAAACGTATAGCCAATAGATAAATTGAATCGGTATTCCTAGAAACGTAATATGATAGCAAAATAATTCATAATCTATTCCGATATCACAAAATATTCCCCAGGTATCTCTAGGGAATATTTGCTAGTGCGTTACTCTTCTAGCGGTGGTCGAAGCTCCCATTGCCATAGTTCTCTACTAGGCTATCCCAGAAGCTCTCATCGATATAGTCCCCAGCTTCGCTTGGATCGTCAGAATCGAGCGCAGAACTATCTTTACCATCATCAAGCTCGTCATCCGGAATCTTACCGTTGTTATCGCATTTCTTTTCTTCCGTCCAGCAATTGGCAGTTACCCAACGAGCCTTTTCGAGTGAATCATCGCCACCTCCGCCAATGGTCAAAGCGAATTGTGGTACTGGGAAGTAAGTATCAGTGATATCGACACGAGTCTCAACTCGGCGGAATAAGTCGTTTGCCCGACCAGTAGAGTCGATGCTAATCTGTGCGCCGTCAAACATCACAGCTTTAGCCTCGGACGCACCGCCAGTTCCATCTTTAAGCTTGACAGAAAAAGCGGTAATTTCGTCACCATATGGCAGGGAAACTACTAAGAAAGCTGAATCTCTGGTTGCCATAAAGCCATCGGACGGATAAATCGAAGCCGTACAGGCAAACTCCGTATGCTCGTTTTCGTCTGCGCACTCAACGCGGTAGGGAATATGTACATCGCCACCAACATCAGCTGCAGCTTTAGCATCAATACCAGAATTCTTATCTAAGCAAGTTACTTCTTTCTTATCGCCAGCATTCACTTGATTTTTAATCTCGTTACAGCGTGTTCTAGATTCAGGATACAATATCATGGTAGAGTTGTACCCTAAAGTTGCATCCATATTACCATCAGGACTATTATTGTTGGCTGGCGGTATATACTCTTCTCCGCCCATTGATACGAGGGTCAGCGAGATTACTGGCGGGATTGGCGAAATGGCAGCATTAGTAAAGCCTGGGTAATTCAGACCTTGGTACTTAATATCATTGGTATTAGTAAACCAACTAAATTCAATCGACTTGACGCTCGCTAAGCTACTAGTATTAACTCCCAGCGGCACAATACGCGTGCGGTTTTCACTCGAGACCGAGGCGCGATAATCTGGCGTCTGTCGAGAAACTACTACGCACGTATAGGCTTGGTTGGTGTCATTGCTGGATGATTCGGCAAGTTTGACTTCGTCGCTACTTGCTGTGCCGTATAAAACTCGACTAATACCCTCGTTACAATTACTAGTAAAGAGGCTATCATCGGTCATATTGCTATCATAGTATTTTTTAATAGCACGCTTGGCATCTTCTACGCCGGCCAGAGCCGAATCGTACGCCGACTGTGACAAATCATCATCGCTGCTTCTAGTAGATTCTGATAGAATTACTCGCACAAAACTCAGCGTAATCACGCCGAACAGGATAGTCGCAAAGATAACTACATAGAGCGACGCAACACCTTTTTTGGTTTTTAATAAATCAGGCTTTTTCATATTCCTCCTTTTCACCTAAATTCCTGCTGTATGACCAGCGAAGTTAAACTTATTAATTGCACAATAATTAAAATCAGAACCTGCTATCGACATTCCGCCGCCAATCTGGTCGTTAATATTGCGACAGTAATCGCCGGTTGGACCGCTACCGCTACGGCTTAAATTGATACCCTCATCGGTCGCCAAGATAAAACTACCAGTCATAAAAGTGCGCAAAGAAATCAAATCCTGACTAATTGGGTAGATTACGAGTTCATACAATTCCAAATCAATGTCGGACTTTTCCAAAAAACCATCTTCGGCTGGTGGAATCGGATTTGGCATTGAGCTACCTTTGAGCTGAGTAATATTAATATTGCTGACATTCTCAGTCTTAAGCATGCTCTTGTAGTCATCACTGGTGACAGCCGCGCAAACTTCATAAGTGCGATCATTGACGCGAATCATTCTAAAGCCTGATGCGTACCCTGAACCACCATCATAAGTCAAACTAAGTGTCCGCCCCTTAGCCTCGCCAGCTGGAGTGTTCCAGATGTAAGAATACTTACCAGTGCAGAATACGCCGTTCAACTGACTGCCTTTTGCGGTTGGACTGCTATCGATTGTTTGCTGAAAAACGAAGTTGGAAGCCTTATCTTGGCGACAAGCGTCACGGTATTCATATTTAATTAAGCGCGTGTTACCACAGAGACTCTTCGTGTCTACCGAGGGCGAAACGTTTAGTGCATTAGTAAACTCATCGGTTAATTCTCGCCCGACCGCATTCACTGTCTTAATCGCTAAGCCTTTTTGATAAATCGTCAAAATATTTACCGTTATAATCGCAATGGTAATCAACAGTATACTTACAAAAGACATACTTAGCATTAACTCAACTAGAGTGAAACCTTTTTTGTGCTGATTGATAATCTTCTTTTTGTTCATGACCTAAGCTCCTGAAGGGTTATAAAGTCTAATTACGGTATCAAGTGATGTCGGGGTATTTTCATTATTTGGCGGATACCAACAACTTTGAATGTAAAAATCGTAGTATTTTGGTGTGCCACCAACGCCGCCATCCGTGCCTTTCACGGCAATTACCCATAAGCCTTCTACTTTATAAACTTCGTTAAAGTCGCTTGAAGACACGCTGCTGATATCATCGGTGTCGGTAGTCATATTGAGACCGGGTCGCTTATATAATATCCGTGCATTTAATTCAGCAGGTACAAAAGTCCCAGAAGAAAAAGGTATTAAAGAAGCAGTTCCACTGGTACTTCTTGCGGTGATGTTGCGCACATTCAAAACAAAAGCGTTACTATTGGCTAACTTGCTATAGCTTCCGTCTTGATATACTTCATCGCAAGCTCTCAACGGTAAGCTAACTTCCATCTTGCTCGCTGGAATTGCCTTGGCTTCAATTTGCTCCCACAAATCAGCATATTGCTGACAATCCGCATCTGCCGCTACTGTAGCACCACATCTAGGTAGGGTTGCCTCGTCTACATAAGCGTCATGCACGAAACGAATCGCCTCTGCTTGAGCGTTAATTTCGTTCCTGGCTGTCACTAACTCCAGCGCCGCTTCCGACTGGGCTACGCCAGAGTTCATTAGCATGATGGAAATCACCGCCACTAGCGAAAACACCGCAAAGGCAAACATTACTTCTATGATAGTGTCCCCCCGTTTGACACTAGCATAAATATTTTTCGATTTAATATTCTTCTTCGCCATCGCTCTCCTTTAGTATCTCGGTGCTAATTCACGCACGTAAGCATCAGTAAAGCTAGAATTGTAACTTTGACCTTGTGAGAATGCCCAGAGGTAAGTGTCAGCACTTAGGTTAAAGATTTCAGCCGAGCGGTTACGTCCATCATCGCCAGAAACTGGAATTTGTCCTGGAAGATCCTTTGGCATAAGTGCATCCGAACCGTACGTACGACGTAGTTCTACTCCGCCACCAGCATAAACTGGACCATTGAATGTCAATTGGTTCTGACACTTCATGTTGCTAGCTTGATAAAGTGCACCGCTCATTGAACGTACAGCAGCCTCAGTGACTTTATCTTGCCAAGTGTCACAAGTTTTAATCTTGCCATTCGGCACTACTACCCAAGCGTTGATCTCAGTAACATCTCCAGTGATAGTTAAATCTCCGCTTGGTACATAGACTACATTTTGCTTCATTGTTGCTAACGGCCCACCACTCACCGCATTTACATTGCCACTAATTGTATTGCTGGTGATTAGATTCATATTCCCACGCGAACTTTGTTCAAGTAAGAATGATTGCAACCTACCAAGATAAACCGAGTCTTGTGAAACATTAGCATTTCCTAGTGCGTAGCAAGCCAAGCCATTCTTGAAGCCGTTACCGCCCGTAGTCTGGAAGTTCGACACCGTGAGTGGTGTATTGCCAAACAAGGTATTAGTCTTATTGCAGAGTTTATCAATTTTGCTACCTCCCTGTAAACCGGATTTCCAGAGCGAACCACCAGTTCCGAGACCATAATATTTACCATTTACTATACCTAAGTACTCAACCCACGAACCGTACAATTTCTTTGTGCTATCATCGAATGATTGCCCGAATATACCATCAGTAAAATTGATTCTGCCAGAAAGGGAAGTTTTTACTCCGCCACCCGTCATAAAACTACCATTCCAAATCGCCGTGGACGGCTTTTTGGCAATAGTACGGCACTTAGCGTTGTAAACCGTCCAGTAGTCGTCTTCTGGGTATGATTTCCATTCTACGCGACCTTTTGGCAATTCACTCTCAGTTAAGCCGCGCTCGCTTTCTTCCTTTTTAACTTTTCCTACCCAATGTTCGTAACGCCAGCCCATCGAGTTGCAAACTTTGTAGCCCACATTATCTGGTACTGATAAGCTCAAAGCATGACCATACTCCTTCTCTACAAATTTCTTTGCTTCCGCGCCGCCCGTTTCCCACTCATCATATTCCACTTCTTTGCAGCCACCAAACTGGGCATTAGTGTATTTTTCCGGAACTTTCAGTTTCTCTCCGGCAGCGAAGAAGGTACAGACATCCCGCTTAGCGCCTCCTTCGTTAGCCTTATACCAGTAAGTACCTTCGGTCATTGCTTTGCCAGTCCACTCATTGTCAACTGGTACTAATGCAACAATTGATTGGGCCGCTTTGATACGCAAGGTATTAATATTATTAGCCTTGCCGTCCCATTTTAGCCCTGCCGACTCACCTGCATACATAATTGAACTGTCGGCCGTAGAAGTAGAAACTGCTCCAGGGTTATCATCGCCAACCGGCACGTCTGGCTCTGTTGGACGGTAAATCACCGCACAAGCTTTCGACCAAGCCGAACCGCTAGATTCATCATTTTTAATTCCTGTAATCAAGAAATACTTTGGCGTCAAGAATAGCTTTTTAGTCTGTTCAACTCCATCCACCTTGATAACTTCGCCTTTACTATTGCGCTCCTTGACGGTATATTCCTGGGACGGAGCGATAATGTAAGATCCATCTTTTAGTACCTCTTGGTCGTATAATGTCCCCTCGTATAAGAATTCCTTCGGCTTGCCCTTAATTTTCTGGCAGATTTTTACTCTTTCGCCTGGCTTAGTTTTTACCTTTACTTTGGTAATAACAACTGGGTTGCCCTCAGCATCTTTCTCTAAATCCCAATCTGGAGGTACGACGCTGCCACTAGAAAATGCTCTCGAGCCATCATCGGTGTAGCCACCTTTTGCGTCCTTAGTAAGCGATGTGCCCAACCTACCGGCAAATGGGAATAAATTCGTACTGTAGACTTGCGATCCGCAATGGTCATCAGCGTCAGTATCTTCATCGGATTGGCAAATTACAATTGGAATGCTAAAGTTCTTCACTGCATCTTGATTGGCTTGAATGGTCTCCTTAGAAAGTGCATATGACGGATTCGGACCTTCTTCTGACTGTACCACGCCATAGCCAGTAGTTAGCTGCTCCGGATATAAGCCCTGCGATGCTGCGAAGGCATCAGTATCAACAGAAGCGGAATACTTCAAGCGGTGTTCGAACTCAACTTCTACCTCCTCCTCTTTAGTGCTTAATTTGATGGTTGCCGTACCGTTATCGGTAGATTGGAGCTCTTCCTCGTGAATATCATGATAAGTCTCACCCTGCTCAGCAATTTTTACCTTACTAGTAGTGCTAATATTACCTTTTAGTTCAACTTTACACTTTGAATCATCGGGGTGGTATTTACAGAAACAATTTGGGTTGTTTTCATCGTACGGTGTATCCTCATTACAATCGTCCTCTGGGTTAGTCTCGAGTACGATATTGATTGTTGAGTCTTCTCCACCACAGCCATTTCCAGGACCAATTCCAATGCCTGGCATCGTATAACGGTCTTTCCCGGAACCGACCATAGCGGCACTATTAAAACAACGATTTACCGAGACCTCGAGCTTGCACTCAGTAATCTCTATTGTTTTGTCTGAGCCTTTTGGCGTTTCCGTAGAAGTTGTACACTTTGCCGCTTTAAAGAAATCATCATTAAGCTTAATTTGTACTTTGACGGAACCTAGCGTACTCCATGTAGCCATGACACCCCTTGCTACGCCACGCTCAAAAGTAGATGTGCTGCTACCTGGTGCCGCACCTGCAATTGTTATAAAATTGTAAGCATTATTTCTGATGTATGATTCCATTCTGGCATCCGACCCAGCAGCCTTTCCTGCATCGCCTTTTTTCCCAAACCATACATAGTACGCCTTAATTTGTCTATTCGCTGGATTTGCATGTCCACAGCTATAAGCCATACCATAAATATTAGTCTTTATTGTCTTTCCTTTTAGCTCTGACAGGGTCATTCCGCTATCTCCGGTATAAGTGAAAGTAGAAACTGCCTTTCTACCACCAGCAGAATTGCTAAGCCAAGCAGCACCATGATTTATTGATTTGTTAGTAGTACACGCATTGCAGGCATTTTGTACGGATTCTATGCCACTATATCTCGTCTGGCTAAGACAGTGACTGGCACTGTAATCAACCGTAGCCGCAGAAGTACGAGTGGGCGCAAGTATACTTGGAACGAATATTACCATAACCATAAGTGCAAACAATGATACCCACCCAGTAATTTTCTTAATCAATATAGTATTCTTAGTCATTATTTACCTCCTCAATCTCTTCGTCGTAATTATTATCAAGCTCTAACGATTCTGGATACATATTATTATAATAGTTGTTCCAATACTCAGCCGACTCGTAGTCCTCAGTACTCACGTATGAATTAAACAGTACCATGGTATAATTAGCTGATTGCCACTGGGTCATTTTTTCTAAATCCGCTTGCTTGGAGGCTTCAATCGCTCGCTCGTAGTCACCACTCTCCGCATAATATTGCATCGACATTATTACAATGTCATTCTTTTTCTCGATATTCTTTTCTTTATCAATTTGGCTATCAAAGTACTCTTGCACTTTGTTCATATCGCCATCATTTCTCTCGAGTACTTTATCTGCTTCGGTTACGCCGATTGCTTGACCCTGCTCATTCTTATCGGGATTGGTAATGTCAGCATTATAGCTTGCGCGCATAATCAACCAGATAATTAGCCATGCCAGAAGAACTGCTAAAATTACACCGCCAGTAATATAGATAACCTTCAGAGTTTTTTTGCGCTTGGCATCGGCTTTAGTCTTTTTGTCAGCGTCTTTCTGATTTTGCTCAGCAAAAATATCTTTTTTAGGAGTAATATTAGCAGAATGAAAGGCGACATTCGATTTTTGACTCACCGTAGCTTGCGGTTGCGGTGAATTTGTCGCATTTTCTTGCGGAATTATTGCTGGCGCTGGTGTTACTGCGCCTTGGTTCGGTGCATTATTCGCGCCGACATTAGTATTGCTGGGTGGGATGCCTCCACTTGCGCCTCCACTCGCAGTTTTGTTGGAATTTTGACTAGTCACATCACTCATACTTTCATTTTAGCACAACTTTTTCAAAAACATAAACCCTTTTTATATTAAATTTGGGCACTATCTCTAGTACCCAATAAAACATTTTATAAAAGTTGCAGACTTATTTTAGTTTCTCAATCTCTAAAGTGATATGCTCATCCCATCCCTCGGAAATAGTATAATTAGTAGCGCCATAAGGAGCAATAATTCCGTTAAAGTCGAGGTAGTTAGGCGTTGTTACCGGGTCAAAACCTCGATATCCTATTAACGCACCCTGCTTGGAAAAGACTTTGGTGAAAAAAGTTTTAGACTCCTTTCGGGTCATAAAGCTTGAAGGGCAGGTATCTTTCCAGCCAATGCAGTAAACCTTCTTAATCCTAATATCATCTGTTGCCACAAACTCAATCGTATTTTTGATTGGCGACTGTATGACGTTATTCCCGGTTAGCTTAGCGGTAAACTTGAGAATCTCACCTTTCTTCATAGTACTTGGAATCTTGCTGAAGTAAAGCCTTACTCCGGTAGCATTTTGCTTTTTTGAGGCATTATTCACGGTGACAGAGATTTCTTTAGTATATCCTGGTTCCAATGGCTCTAGGGACGGAAAAACATAGTCACTATTTCTATATCTATAGTAGTCATCCTCGTCATTCGTCCTATATGTGTTGGTAGATAGAAAATATCTACTGTCGCCAGAGCTATCAGCATCATTCAGCATAGCGCAAAGTGCGGGCTTTTGAGTCTGTTTTGTGTACCCCTTTATCCCAAAAACTGGCTGCTTAGCAGCTTGGCTGATTGTTGGTTTCACATACTTACTCAAGCGGTAGCCTATTTGAATTCCAGGAATCTTGCCATTTTTAGCAAATTCGCCTCGTGCATAGCCGGTATTATCGCGCAATTTATATCCTGCATCATCGATTACATAGTCTGTTCCATCTTCAGTAATCCTGCCAGTCACTTTAATCGGGCAATAGAAGGAATTTTGCAAATCCACTCCCGCAGTATTCCTTGCCTTAATAATTGCTGCGTACGACAGAGAATCTGAGGTTTCTTCTACATGATATGCTTCGGTAGCGCCCAGCTTGATGGCTTCCTTGATAGATAATACTTTGTAGTAAGTATAAAAATCTTCACCTGTGACCACAGAAGTTCGATCGTACTTTTTTACCACCTCGCGACTGGTGCCTTTACCTAGTACTCTCCAATAAGTTTGCCACTTGTTCCACGTTTTCGCCTCCACTGGCGAGCGCGTAGCAAACACTCCGCCAAGCATCACAATTGCCATCAACACCGCCATTAACCTTTTTCTTGTCTTATCCTTCATAATAAGACCCCCTTTTATAAAAATACTCGACCATCAAAACGTCCAGCCGGCAATTTTATTCTAACACCCTGCGAGGAATATTTCAACGCTGACATTTTGCATATATATTATATATAGATTTACTTACAGTAAGAAAAATAGTCTGTCCAGTTATGTTGACAGACTATTATGTTATAGTAATTGCAAAGAACTACTCTATTTCCATGCCTTGGAGGCAAATATGCGCGGCCTGTGTTTTATTGATAGAAGCGATTTTACCTACAAAATCGGTAATCTGAATCCGAGATTTGTCATACGCCCGTAGTCCGACCGTTGATGCTGAGCGGAGCGAAATCACGCCCTGATTTCTAGCATATGCCCAGAGAAGTGCGGTAGTACCATTGATGCTCACTGTGGCATTATCCTCAGTAAAAACTTCGAGCTCATCATTGACTACGAGCGGAGCAGTTATTTTGCTCTCTCCTAAAGCTCGCAACTCAGCACATTCAGTCTTAGCCTTTATTTCTGCCGTTGCTTTGCCTGTGGTTTTCACTTTTAGCAAGTCTAAAGTGCAATATTGCAGTAGTAAACCGCTCGTATCACCAAGCTCCAAATCGCAGTCGCTGGTGATTTTAGAAATAACCGCTTGCGCTCTCCCTCGTAGTGTGCCGGTAACCTTTTGAATCCGTGTAGCGGTTAGCCTCGAAGCTCCCAACAGCTTAAAGTTGATTTCCCGTAGACTACCATCGACATTAATATTGCTATTAGCATCAAGAATCTCCACAATGGTTCCAGTCGGAACTGTTATGCGAAGCTCAAGCGCATGATTTATCTTTGCAGAATCCGCTGGATCAAAATCCACTTCTTTGCTAGAAGCGACAATGGTAATACTCTGTCTTGGCATTCCTTGTAGCACTATCATTTTTGAGACCTTATCATATGCGACCGTAACCGTTGCAAAGTCTTCTTCTTGCTTCGCGGTCGCCTCTACCGTCATCAAATTACTCGCACTCGCTCTACGAATTATAATCTTGGCCTCTAGATTATAGAGTTTCAACCGCTTGCAAGCCTTTTCGATAATTACTCGACGTAAGCCAGAGTCTGTGCTATGCATCTCTAGAGCAGCTGGCTGCTTGTGTCTTGCAACTACAGTACGTACGAACCGTTTAAGTGCATCCAAAACAATCCCCTCCTAAAATAAAATTTGGCACTATAACTTATTTTGCCTTGTCTAGCGAAATTTAAAAGCATCCCCTAGAAATCTCAACAGAAAAAGCAAAATAAGCTCCCAGAAAAGGGAATCTCTCGGATATAGATTATGTTCTTGCAAAAACCTCATTCCTAAAGTGCGTGGTTTGATAAACCATCAAAACCCTAGCCAGATTTCCCTAGCTTACCTCTATTATAGCACACAGCGCCCAAAATGTCAATGGTTATTTTTCTGAACTACAATACTGTAATGACTCTAAGAATACCCTAGATAATAAATCGAAACCTAAAGAATAAAGATTGTCAAAAAGTGAAATTATATGTTAAAATGAAGCTAAGAAATAAACTGCGAAAGGATATTATGGCAAATAAGGATAAAATGATTGCAAAATGGCAGTCTGCGCTTGAAGAAATTAATTTGGTTAGGAGTGATGACAAAGTAGAAGCCTACTATATGGTCAACTGGTCAGAGTTTACTTTTGGTCCTTTTGGTATGTGGCGTAAGGGAACTTTGATTTTTACAAGTGAGAAATTGCTAGTTATGAGTAGCTTTGGCATTTGTCAGCTAGACTTTAGCTATGAAGATATTCGTAGTGCCAAGAAATGTTTCGTTGGATTATTACCGATGGGAATTGCGCTCTCAGTGTATGACAAAAAGACGGATAAGGTGAAAAAACATAAGCTTTGGGTGACAGGGCGTAGCAAGCTTATCAAAATGATTGCTGAAAAAGCCGGAATTAACGCTTAGCATCTCAAGCCATTCTATGCTACCAACCAAGACCATATATTTGTATATGTCGATATATGGTTTACCTCTTGCTGTCACGAATAATACAGCAGATAAGGATGCATTAGGTTTTTATATGAATTAAAAAAGCGGAGAGAAGGAGCATAAAAGCGATTGCCGAAGTATGCCGGAGAGACTGCATCGGGATAAAAACGGATGTAATAGCCTTTTCCAAGAATATCAGCATTCTTAGACCACGTATGGCCAATATATCCAGAAGCTTCTAGGTAGTTAGAGCTGATATAAATATTTCCACTTGCCATAATATATTGTGGTTCATTTTTATAATTCTGTCCCAGAGTATTCGGATTAATACCATAATAAAATCCGTTGCTCTTTTCCTCAAACCTAAACCCATGCATACTTAATATTTATATCTTGTTGTTTTCTATTCGTGTAAAACGTGTAAATTCTACTATTATTTTGAAAACAACCATAACCATCTCTGGTGCATCGTGTAAAATCACCTTCAAATTTTACTGCTTATGCATCTTCTTTTGAAGAAAAATGCTA
>CAZVTE010000014.1:0-14612 GCA_964629705.1 uncultured Candidatus Saccharibacteria bacterium
GGAGTGCGAGTGAAGAATTAGAGCCGGCTCTAATTCTTTTCGAGCTGACGCCCGAGGAGAAGCAACGTAAGTTGCTGAGGTTTGAGGAAAAGCGAGGTGATGACTCTGTCTATGCAGTAAATCCGAATATTGATGGGCTGAACGGCTTGAGATATCCTTTCTATATAGCGATGACGCCCACAGTGTTGCTGGGACAAGGCTTAGGGTCGGGTATGACTGGAAACTACTGGACAGAAACCGCAAGTTATACTTTAGATAGATCAGGCGAGGCTCATTTTACAATTAGCCAGATCATTCCTCATTTTGATAATTTACGCTATTTTGGCTATTCTCTCCGAAGTCTTGACTTTTTTATAAAAAGATAAAAATAACCTTAAAATTTTAGCTAAAGTACTTGCTTTTTTGTGAAAAGTGTGATACAATAAAAGTATAGGGTGCTGATTTATTAGCATTTTAGCTCTTTATCGCTAAAATCATAACTGGGTCAGCATTTTCTCAAAAACATTTTAGGAGGGGACAGAATGGACAACATAAGCGCGAACACAGAAGAGTTTACCACGAAGAAACGTATTAGTTATTATGCGGTATGGATATTAGCGATTATCTCTATAGGGGTCGTATTTACGATTTCGGTGGAGGCATTGGCAAGATTCATAGGATTTGACCAGCCCGAAGCTTCGGCTTTTGGGTATGTAGCTGAAAGTTACGGCGAAACCTCGCACGGGTACACGCTCTATGCCAACAATCCGCAGAATAACAGAGTCCAGCAACTGAAGTTACGTAAGTTTCAGCAGAAAAAGGGTTACTCTTATTCTGTTAATGTAATTGACGGCGCAGAAATAATCTGTTTGAGAATTACGCGCGAATTGGTATCACGGGGCGTCAAAAGACTTGAGAATGACGATGATTACCTAGAGCTGACGTTTGTGCGTAGCGATGGAACTGACGATGTGCAGAATTTTTCGCGCGCAGAATTACAGGCTTTACTGGCAATGTTTCCAAATAAGCAAAGTAGAAGTACGATCATGCTCTACGTGACACGAAATCCACAACCATTTACAGAGAAAGCGGACAAAAAGCGAGCAGTCATTGCGCTAGCGAGGAATTGTACTTCAAGTTTAATCCGGGAAATCTCAATTAGTACTACTGGGAACTATATTAAGGTCTACAACCCTGAGCAAGGTGACCAGTTCTTTGTGACTTCGCGTGCAGAGCTCGAAGAGGTTAATGCTGAAATTATCCAAAGTGGCGCAGACGTGGCCATTATTGAAAAGCAGATTTATAAACAAGGATCTCTTTTGGCCGAGAAGCCACTCAGCTGGCTAATTGGGCTTACCGGCTTGTCAATTACGGCGGCTACCGCAGGACTGCTGTACTTCGCTATCGTGATTTTAGTGGCATTACTGTACATTTCGTGCAAACCACGCAGATAGCGTGGAGGTTGAGAGTAAAATCTCAACCTTTTTGTTGTGCTAGAATTTCCTTAATCTTTTTTGCATCAATTTTCTTCGTGAGAATACTGCCGTTTTCCTCGGCAAGGACCAAATCAAGCGCTCTGAGAGTCTCGATACACGAAAAATAATCTCCCAAGATACCATTCACCACTAGCCTCCAACCGGCGATAGTGTGATAATTAACCTCATAATCTTCCTCAGGGTCAAGCGAAAAGATTTGATGCAGATTCGCCTTGAGTTCAAAGCCGCCAAAACCATCCACCGACATTAGTTCCGCCACTTCAGCCTGTTGCCAAAGCTGGTGAATCTCCTCGGGATTATTCGGCATTATTCTCTCTACGCTTAATTACTGGGAATGGTACTGCTTCGCGACCACTCACGCCCTCAAGTAGCCAAAAATTGCGTTCGGAATTACCCCAACCGCACGCCGGTGGCATACCATATTCCAGCATTTCTACAAAATCCATGTCAAGCATCTGGGCTTCGACATCACCAGCATCACGCATTGCCTGCTGCTCTCTGAATCTTTCCAGTTGGTCTAGCGGATCATTCAACTCGGAATAGCCATTCCCCATCTCAGTACCAGCGATCACCGGATGGAATCTCTGCGTCACTAGCGGATTCTCGTCACTAGCCTTAGCGAGTGGACTAAGACTGAGCGGCTCTTCAATCAGCCAATACGGCCCCGCCGAGGTTTTGCGAATCAACTTCCACAGATTATCAATTAGTCTTGCATCATTAGCATTTGCGTCTATCTCTGCACCATTCTCCTTCAAAATCTGAATCATCTTCTCTCGATCCAGATTAAAGACATCAATCCCATACTTTTCCATTAATAAATCAGCATACTTGTAGCGTGGCCATTCTTGATCCAAATCCACCTCAAAGCCACCAACACTGAATTGCAACGTCCCCCAAGTTTCCTTGGCGACATACTTAATCATAGCCTCATAGAGCTCCATACCATCTTCGTAATTTTCATAAGCGGCATAGCTCTCAAAAGCAATATGCTCTGGTAAATGCTCGTCGTCAATCCCCTCATTGCGAAATCTTGGCCCAATATCATAAACTTTTTCAAAACCCGCCCCTAACAATCGTTTTAGCGGTAATTCATGGCTAATTCTGAGGAAATAATCTTCATCCAAGGCATCCATATGAGTAACAAAAGGATTAGCATCGGCACCACCAGTAGTATGCTCCAATACTGGCGTATTAATCTCAATAAAACCGCGAGAGTTCATGAAATCGCGTGTCGCCTGCCAAAATTTTGACCGGCGCACCATGCGCTCACGCACCTCGGGATTAACATTCATGTCTACATAGCGACGACGATAGCGCTCCTCCTTATTAGTAAAGCCATCCCTCCCTGGTAACGGTCGCAACGCCTTAGTGAGTAACCGCACTTGATTAGCGAAAATCGAAATTTCACCAGTCGAGCTCTTCTCAACCTTGCCTTTTACCTCAATAAAATCACCAATATCTAGCAGCTTCAACCGCTTAATATTAAATAAGCCTTCTTGCTCATCTTCCTTTTGCATAAAAATCTGGACTTCACCGGAGTAATCCCGAATTTTCACGAAAGCGATTTTACCAAACGACCGAATAGCCACAATCCGCCCTGCGGCCACCACTTCTTGCCCCTGCTTCTCGTCAAAATGATTGACTATCTCAGAAATCTTCGTATTGCGTATGGATTTAGCCGGATAAGGATTAATTCCCAGCTCTCTAATTTCTCGTAGTTTGCGAAGTCTTTCTTCGCGGTAATCATTTAACGTCGTCATAATAGGCTTATTATAACACAACTTAGTCAGAATTTTAAGAGAGAATGGTTGGTTTTGTGATTTTTTGCCTTGATTGCGACTTTTACTGCCATTTTCTCATCAAAATCCTAGCCAGATTTCCCTAGCTTACCTCTATTGTAGCACACATAATCATTTTTGTCAAGCATTTTGTAGTGGTACGTTATTTCTTGCCCTTACCTAACCAGCGTAGGATTCTTTGACCCAGCCCTTGGCTAGATTTCCTAGACTCATTCTTAGTATACATCTGCTCGCTCCATTCTCTAGAATCCTTCGTTATATTTCTATACTTTTTCTTCTGAATGGCGTCCGCAAAAGCCCGAGCTTCTTGCTCAATCAATTGCCCGCGATAAGCTTCATAGTCCTTCTCAGCTTCGATATAATTGCGATTATTAAACTCGTAGAGGCAAGCGCGCGGCAATTCCGCCCAATTTTCGTTCATAGAATCTGGATTATAGATTGACCCGAATCTGTCCGCTTCACAATCTTGATATTCATGAAACATTTCGTGCGCAATACTATTAAGCGCGCTGATATCAGAATTAACTCGCGCTAGATTGAGCCGTACTTCCTTTTTCCAGTGGGCTAGCTGCCCCGACCAACTAATAGCCACATCATCAAAATATTTTAGCTTCATCTCGTCCTGAAGACTCAGAACATCAGCTAGATATTCTATGGCTGCTCGGTCGGCCGCCTCCATGTCCGTAGCGCGCTGCTTAACTAGTTGATCCCAGAAGTCGGTATCGATCTTCTCTACAAAGGGAGCAATAGTCGCCACAATAGCAGATTGATCAACTTGCTCAAAAACTTGATTTGCCAAAAAGTCATGATACGCTTGATGCATTTCGATTCTTGCCATTTCTTTGACCAGCTCTTTAGCTTGATATGCCTTGTAATTTGCATCAATTTCCGCTCGAATCTGTTCGGGATTTTCATTAAAATCGTCTTGCAAATAGACTTTGACATCGGTATAGCCTTCTTCGGCTAGGGTCTCCTGCAGAGCGGTGACAGTTGCTTCGTTCTTGCCAAGAATCGCCATCAGATATGGCTCAATGTCTAGATAATCGTCTACCATTGGATATTTACTGCCTACTGATACGCAATATTTTTGAATGATATCCTGGTTAAGTATAAAAATCGCTTCATCTTGGGGCGGTATCAGTAGTGGACCAGGATCCGGCGCCAGCTCGCCATCTACCATGGCGTCGCCATAGAGATGCATATAGTAAGGAGATATCCCAGGCATTTCTGCCTTAAGCGTGTCACGATAAGCCTCATATTCCTCATTACCATAAAAGTAATTCAGCTCGAGACCGTGCTGAATACTATCTAATGCCCTTTCGAGTCGACAGGAAGCATAAAACTGTACTGTAGGTTCTAAATCGCCATAGAGTTCAGCTTTCAGATATCGTTGTACGGCAGTTTCCAGCATATAACTGTCCATAATTTCTTCGTGTTCCTGATAGAATTCCCTACTAATACCCCTGAGCGTGTCATAACCATCTACCTCGGATTCTAGAATGCGTGCTCGTGCCACTTGACTAAGCTCAACTAAATCCTGCCACGGCAAAATCTGGTCGATATTTTCGTAAACATCACCGCAATCATCCCAAGACCCACTCTCCCATTCTTGATGCAAAGCGCGCACGGCATCCGACTCTACGAAATCTTCCTGCTCGAGACTTTGAAGAGCCTTCTCACCCACATTGTGATCGATTTGCAACGGCTCGTCTATAGTAGCTTCTGCTGGCTTAAGCAACTCACTCATTTACAAAACCCGAAAACCTTCCGCAATATATTGTTTAGCCTGCTCAGGATTATCCCGCAAATCGGTTAAAAAGTTGTAGACGCCGATGCCATCTAGAAAATTTGCTAATTTATGAATTTCTTTTGCAGTATATCCTTCTACTACTACTGGATTTGGCGCTTCGTAATCGCGTTTGTCCAACCAGCGCAAAAACTCGTCGCGGATGTCGTCGTAGCGCGTCACCTTAGTAATCAGCATGGAGCGCACCATTGGCGAGGACTCCTTCGCCTCGACTTGTAAATACTGATCAATCGTTTGTTTGTGATTCATTTGATTCTGCCTTTCTTAAAGCTGATATTTTCTCGACAATCGAATCAACCGTATTATCTAGAAGTTCTTCCATAGCTCTATAATTTTGGGGCAAGATTTCTGGATTGCCTTCCTGCTCGGCTCGCTGTGCTAGATAATTTAGTTGATCGATAGTATAACTGACCACATGAGCCTCAAGCTCTACTAGCTGATTATGGTAGCTCGTGTAGTCTAGCTGTGCCGGAATATAGCGCATTAGATTAACTCCCCTTAGGATATCCATATGCTCTCCACCTTTGTCTGATTCCTGCTGTTGCCAAGCATGAAAGCACTCATGGCCGACAACGCCTAGATAAGATTCACCACGCTTAGCCGGACGCAAATAGACGCAGCCGTCCCAATGGTTAAATTCGCCATAGACTTGTGCCTTACTCTCGTCATTAGGATCAAAATATTTTATCCCTGGGACTTCGTCAAGCTCATATAACTCAGAGAAGAATTCTACTGCCTCGGCGTCTCCAGCCTCGAGCGAAGTTTCATAATTATTCTCTAAATAACGCACGATATGCATATCAATACTACGCAATTTATCCTTTACCACCTCGCCGACTCTGTCAAGGTCGACATGCGTATAAATTTCGCGCTTCATTTCGAGGTTGATTATTTGCTCAGCCATACGCTCTGCCTCTTGCGCTCTCACTGGATCTGTCTGCAATCGATCCCAATTCCGTGCAACCAATTGCTTGAAATCCTTAAAGTGTTCTAGCGTGAAAGTCTCTAATTCTTCCGTTACTTGAGGCGCATGCTGAACATCCTCTTGCGCTAGGAGTACCTTCTGATACTCTTTAATAGCGGAATCCACATCCTCCAGAGAGTATTGCTCCGGATGCTGCTTTATCTCTTCGTATTCCTGCTTCACTACCTCGAGAATTTCTTTGTCAAAATCCGCGGGAGTTTTCTCAGAAGGATTATCAGCAATCATCTGATCGGCAAGCGAAGGATTATATTCTTGAATAAGCTCTAGCCTGCGCAAGCTATGAGAAATGATTTTGTAGAGCTCGTCAAACTGCTGCTGAAATTCAAGCACATCTGACTCCAATTCAGTAGAAACAGTTGGATTTTCTGGCGAACCTTCTGCAAGATTTTCTGGCTGGCCAGCAGAAACTTCCTCTTTTTTCTCCTTTTCTTCAAAGCTAAGTACATCAGCCATCTCAGCTAACCAAGAATCGGTATCTGTCACCTCTTCATGATTCTTTATTACCTCACTCATTGGGTTAATTATAGCACAAACCTAGACTGCTGAGAAGAGGGTAAAATTAGCGATCTGCCATGCCGATGCATAACTATTCTGCGTCCGCAAATTGCGAATTATATAATTCGGCATAGAAGCCATTTGCCTTGAGCAGCTCGTCATGCTTCCCTTGTTCGACAATCGTGCCGTCTCGCATCACTAGAATCAAATCTGAATCTCGGATAGTTGACAAGCGGTGTGCAATCACGAACGAAGTGCGGCCATGAGTGAGTTTAGTGAAAGCTTCTTGAATAATTTTCTCGGTACGAGTGTCAACATTACTGGTAGCTTCGTCAAGAATCATCATTGGCGGGTCAGCGACCATGGCGCGAGCGATTGTTAAGAGTTGCTTCTCGCCGGCGGAGATATTGTCTGAATCTTCGGAAATTTCCGTCTTATAACCATGCGATAAACTCTCAATAAAATGGTGCGTATTGCTCATCTTAGTAGCTTTTACAATATCCTCATGCGTGGCGCTAAGCTTGCCATAGCGCAAGTTGTCTTCAATCGTGCCATAGAATAGCCAAGTATCCTGTAGTACCATACCGAACATTTTACGGACATCAGCACGCTTCATTTCGCGAGTAGGCACGCCATCTACGGAAATAAAACCAGAATCTGGGTCGTAGAAGCGCATCAACAAATTAATAATAGTAGTTTTACCTGCACCGGTCGGTCCAACAATAGCTACTTGCATACCCGGCTCAATTTTGACAGAGAAGTTCTTGATAGTTGGATCTTTACCGTAAGAAAAATCGATATTGTGGAATTCTACCGCACCCTTAATCTCTTTAACTTCAAGCGCCGGCTCAATATCTGGAGTTTCCTCAGTTTCGTCGAGGAAGTTAAAGATACGCTCAGCTGCCGCCAAAGTCTGCTGAATATTGGAAGCAATCTGAGAAACTTCAGTAATCGGGCGGTTAAACTGACTTACATACTGCAAGAAAGCTTGAATACTACCGAGCATCAGTGCGCCATCAATTGCCATACGCCCACCAACCACACAAATCACCACATAGCTAATATTGGTAAAAACATTAGTAATCGGAAAAGCTAGGGCTGACAGAAAGTTGGCTTTCCACATAAAATCGCACATCTTGGAGGTAGTTTTCTCGAAATGCGCAATCGAAGCCTCTTCGTGGCTACAAGCCTTGATAATGTTTTGATTGGAATAATCTTCCTCAATAATACTATTCAGGGCACTATACTCGGCTTGGGATTTACGGAAATAATTCTGAGCCTTCTTAACAACGAGATTGATAAAAATCAGTGAGGCTGGAATTACAACAAGAGCAATCAATGATAGCTGTACGGAAATTGTCATCATCATAACCAAGATACCGATAAGCGTGGTGAGACTAGTGATAATCTGCGAAAGCACGCTAGTAAGGGTATTAGTAATCGTACCAACATCATTGCTCATGTGCGATAAAGTGTCTCCGACTTGGTGTTGATCAAAATACGAAATTGGCAAACGAGAAATCTTCGCAATGATACTAGCCCGAGTTTTCTGAGCATAACGCGCCGACACTCGCGCCAGAATCACTCCTTGGATATAGTTTAGAACTGCCGATACTAAATAAAGCGCAATTAGTGTGAAAGCTAGGCCGCCAAGCTTGCCCCAATTAAACGCATTAGCAATCTCTTCGCTACTAGGAATTTTGCCACCAGCTGTCACAAAAGCAGATTTATAATCTTCGATGGCACTATCAGTCATTTGCCCAAGAATCTTCGGGCCAAAGATTGAACAAATTGTCGCTCCAACCGCCAAAATAACTGCGATCATAATCGGGATCAGCCATGGCTTAAGTGACGCCGCAAATCGCTTAATTGCGAAACTGAGACTCTTTGGCTTCTCGACCACACTTCTTCCCCTAGGCATGATTCACCTCCGTTTTCTTAGGATTGATATAATGCTTGCTTTTCTCAAGTTCACTGGCAAATTCTTGCTCGGAGAACTGGGATTTTGCTATTTCTTGATAAACCTTACAATCTTTTAATAACTCATAATGATTACCTCTGCCAATAACCTTGCCTTGATTTAAAACAATAATCTGATCAGCATCTTTGATTGTACTGATGCGTTGCGCTACAATCAGCGTAACAGCGTCCTTAGTAATGGGCTTCAAAGCTGCCCTTAGTTTTGCATCTGTCTTCATATCGAGCGCCGAGAAAGAATCATCAAAGATGTAAATATCGGGGTTCTTAGCAATTGCGCGAGCGATCGAAAGCCGTTGCCGCTGGCCACCAGAAACGTTGGTGCCGCCTTGAGCAATATGCGACTCATAGCCTTTTTCCATTTTACGGATAAAATCATCGGCCTGTGCCACCTTGGCGGCTTCTTTCATAGTCTTCTCGTCTGCCTCGGGCGCACCGAAGAGGATGTTACTTTTAACTGTACCCGCAAAGAGCACACCGCGCTGAGGTACATAGCCAATCCGGCGCATCAAATCTTTCTGTGCATAATCTTCTAGCTTGATACCGTTAATCTTGATTTCGCCCCCCGAAGCTTCGTAGAATCTTGGCACTAGATTGATCAACGTAGATTTCCCTGAGCCGGTTGAGCCAATGAAGGCGGTAGTCTCACCAGCATTCGCGGTAAAGGAAATATTCTGCAAAACTTTTTCCTCAGCGCCCCGGTAAGCAAAATCAACATGAGAGAACTCCACTGATGGCTTGATATCTGGCTTACCGACAGTCTGTTCACGCCACTTAATCTTCGGCTTAGTTTCAAAAACTTCATTGACACGCTTAGCGGAAACGCTAGCTCGTGGCAACATTACGAAGAGCATCGTGAGGAACAGGAATGACATAATCACTTGGATTGCATATTGCATGAAGGCCATCATATTACCAAGATAGGCAATGTCCTTGGTGATCAGCGTAATACCAATCCAGATACAGAGCAGAGTCGTGCCGTTAAAGACTAGACTAATCAAAGGATTTTCCAGCGACATCACAGTGTCTACGAAGATGTCGAGCTTAGCATAGCCATCGTTAGTACGGTCGAATTTGCGCTTCTCCACCTCTTGATTATTAAAAGCGCGAATCACTCTCAGACCAGTCAAATTCTCTCTCGTCAATAACGTCACCCGGTCGGCGAATTGTTGAATCAGTTTGAACTTCGGCATCACGATCGACATAATTAAAATAGTAAGTAAGATAATAGTGCCGACTGCAAGGGCAATAATCCACGTCATATCGGGGGCAGTAGCAATGGCTTGTCCAATTGCCAAGATACAAGTGAGCGGAGCGCGAATCCCCATCGACAAAGTCATCGTAATTGCCTGCTGCGCTTGAAAAATATCATTCACGGTGCGCGTAATCAGTGAAGCGGTGGAGAACTGGTCGATTTCAGCCACACTCAAACTCAATACGTGCACAAAGAAGTCGTTACGAATATCTTTAATAATATTAGCTCCGAGCCAAGCGGAAAGAAAATTTGCCAAAAAAGCACACACTGAAGCCACGACGGCAAAGATAATCATCCAGACGCCAGTGGACCAGACAAAATCAAGGTCATTCTTCATAATACCATCATTGATGATATCCGCCATCAGAGATGGTAGCTGAAGCGAAGACCACACTTGGGTTGATAGTGCTACAATCAGTGCTACCACCGCTGCCCAATAGGGCTTTAAATACCTCATCATCTTCAACATTTTACTATTGTACTTGACGCTTCCGAGCAATGTCAAGGGTTTTAGGGCGATTTTTTAGGTTATTTTAAGCTTTCTACTAGCTTTCTCACAAAAATAGCCTAGAACTATTGACTTTTTTGATAGAGTGTGATACAATGGAAGGATGAGGGGTGTACTTTTCAGAAAGAGAGGTGTTAAAATGGCTCATACAACTGAGCAACTGACCAAAGACCTAGAGGTGATTAAGCAGGCTTCGATGCCGTTACCGGCCGCAAAACTCTTTGCGATGCTAGGGATTTTCTCAGGAATCTTATTCCTAGCCTCAAACTTGGCAGCTATGAAGTTACTGAATTTCTTTAGCTTCCCTATTGATGGAGGGATTCTACTCTTTCCAATCACTTACGTGATTGACGATATCATCAAGGAAATTTATGGCGAAAGAATGATGAACGCTCTGATTATGGCGAATTCAGTTTTTTGTGTTGTTATTTGGGGCTTGCTACAGCTCGTGCAACTAGTACCAGATCCGCTGTTTCATAATCAAAATGCCAGTTTTTATGCAATGATGAGTGGGATGGGTAGAATTTTTCTAGCGAGCATTATTGCTTCACTAATCTCGCGATTGGTGGATAACTTCTTCTATGCAATGGATTTTCGGAACAACCCTAAGCATCCACAGTGGTGTCGCGCACTGATATCATCGATATTATCACGCGCCTTTGATATGGTAATCTTCGATTTAGCGGCTTTTCTTGGTCAGATACCGATATCAAGCTTGGCTAAGCAACTGTTCCTAGCCTACGTATTAGCAACAGTAATAGAATCCTTGCTAGCCATGATAGTAGAAAGCCCGTTATCAGATTATATTGCCATTAGGATAAACTACCGCCACGGCAAGAATCTTTAAGCTTTAAAAACCTACACCCCAGCATATTAGCCTTTCGACCCTAAAAACCGAAAGGCTTTTTCATGCGAAAATTAGAGTCTAAGCTGACGGTTAGGTTTGCGGGGCGAGAAGTTTCCTTGCCCGAGTAAAATACAGACTGGCGCCATAGCTAAGATTAAAATTAGATACTTAAGAATAGCACCGCTCCAGCCAAAAAGCATTGTTTTTGTCGGCATAATACCGAAATTCAGCGCGAACAGCTGTGAGAGTGGAGTTTGGTATTTAAGATTAATTAGCACGGCAATAACTCCGCTGAGACAGAGGGCGAACAAGATAGCAAGTAGACTTATGATTAGTAGCTGGATGCAGTAGACTAGGCGAATCTGCCATCTAGTGGCGCCGGCAGTGAAATATAAAGCAATATTTTTGCAATCTTGACCAATTATACGTAAGTATGTAACTATAATTACAATCACCGCAATCGCTGCAAGTACCCAAGAAAACCTATTCAGTAATTGCTCGATGGCAGAATAGCGCAGTTTGGTGACAAAAATATCACCAAAAAGCGCTTCTACGGCAATATTGTCGGATGTAGCTTGTTGATAAAAAGAGTAGGCATCTTGAAAATTTGAAAAGCTAGCGAAAATTAGCTTCTCACTTTGAACTTCCATATCATCGGGAATATCTAGATAGACTAGGTTATCATTTTTCAGAAGGATCAGTGGACTAGCACCACTAGCAATAGGCGTAAGAATTGAGTCTAGCCAAGCATTGCTCTTTCGCATCACGCTCGTGAGAGACATCGAACTGCCAACATTAGACGGCAAGAAGCCGGCCACATAATATTTGATACCACTTGGCGACTCAACAACCCGACCGAGAGATGATTGCAGTAATTCTTTCAGCCGGAGAGTCGCCTTTGCGACAGCGGTAGCCTTATCTACGCTATACTGGCTAGCCTCCGGAAAGATTTCAATATTTTGCCAGCTGGCAAGAAGCTGGGCAGGAATCAGCGCTGGAATAGCGCCGGTGGGAACTTTATCTAAATCCGCCCGAATAGCAGGCGTCAAAATCTCGGGTGGCAAAACCGTCAAAAGCCCATCTGAGGTTGCGATGCTGGCAGTTTCAATCGTCTGACCATTAAATACAGTAATTATCCGCCGGAATTCTTGCTCTCTAGCTCCATGACTATAACTTCCTTCGTAGCCACCCTTATCGGCAACACTGACCAAAATTTTGCCGCCAGTGGGTCGAGTCAATGCTTCATAGGCGAGATTCTCGGCGCCCTGCAAGAAGAAATAAGCCATAAAACAAAGACTAAAGATAATCCCAACGATTATGACGATCATGAAACTACGCTTCTTATGCGCCAAGATACTTGCACTGCCCAATCTGATATAGTCATAAAGTCGCACGGATGGTTTCCTTTTCTAGGTGAATGGCGTGTCCGTCTTTCAAATCGATAAACTGCGTAGCGTACTGTTCAACTGCAACATCATGACTCGCTATGATTATGGTGGCGCTTGTATCCTGCTGAATTTTCTTTAGTATTTCTATAATATTTTTAGCATTTTCGGGGTCAAGATTATTAGTTGGTTCGTCCGCCAAAATGATTTTCGGACTCATAAAAATTGCCCTAGCAATACAAGCTCTCTCGGCTTGGCCACCGGAAATCTCGGCTGGCAAATGATTCAGAACTTCACTAATTCCGAATAGCTCTGCCAAGACTTTAACTTTTTCTGCTCTTTCCAGTCTTGAAACTCCCGCAAAAATCCCTGAGAGTGCAATATTTTCGCCAATTGTCAGTTGTGGTTGCAGATAAAAACCTTGGAAAATAAAACCAATTTGCTGACGATAAAAGTTAGCTCTAGCCTTCCCCCTGAGTTCATTTACATCCTGCCCATCAATAATTACCCGTCCACTCGTTGCTGGCTCGATACCGCCAATAATACTAAGGAGCGTAGATTTGCCAGAACCGCTTGTACCGCGGAGCATCGTAAAACTACCGCTAGGAATTTCTAGATTAATATTCTCAAATACAATTTTCTTGCCGTAAGATTTAGTGAGATTTTGGAGTTGAATTGTCATACTTTGATTGTATCACAGTTTTTTGTAGTATAATTATGGTTAAACGTTAGTATAAAAACGAAGCGGAGGTAAGGTTTTGAGATTTCTAGATATAGTGCGGCTCGGTTCGAGTAATATACTTGAGCATAAAAAGCGTAGCGCTGGTATCATTTTGATGATTGGGATATTATTTGGTCTAGTGATGGGACTAAGCTTCGTGCTGAATGGACTGGAAAAAACTTTACTCCAAGCTTCGACCTTGAAAACTGGCGGTAAGAGTTATCTCACAAGTGAATTTTACTATGCTCTCGAAGGGCAAAATCAAGCTGAACGGCTTACAGCAAGATTAGCGAAATATGATGGCGAAGCAGTGGGTGAATTGACTTATTACCAATTTAATAGTCCGGTTTATGTGATTTCAGAGAGTGCGGTGCGGGATTTTATAGAAGTAGAGCTAAGCACTGTGCCTGCAGACAAAATACCGGTGCTAATTCCGGAAACCGGGCTAGAAAGTTCGAGCGACTACGAGATAGCGCATAGTGAACAGGCGGATTCGTACGCCGATTTAGCCAAAGATATTCAAGAAAAATACTATATAGTGGGAAAATATCCAGTCACGAGACATGTTCAAGAAGATTTTACCACTTCAAGTGACTCTTCGGGGATGTTTGACTATTCCGAAAACACAATGGCGCTAAAACCAGGCGCTAATCCCCTCAATCTGATTCTAGGGCAGATTTATAGTAGTAATAGGTATTCAATTTTGCTAGTTGACGACAACTCTGGAAAAGTCGAGGATTATATCGACCAAAAAACTGCCAGCTGGCGCGCGCGGAAAATTGAGGAAGAGCTGGCTTATCAAGATTTTTTGAAAACTTTACCAGCGGAGGAGGGAGGCGAAGTCATAGAGCGAGACCAGATTCTAGCTGATTTAGCGACAATTATGCCAGACTCACATACCAGTACGGTGGCAGTTTTTGATAGTCCGCTAGCGATGGCGAAGTATCTTGATTGTCACGATTTGCCGGATGCTAATGATTTTGGCGAAGTGCCGTTTGGAGCGTCCAGTTTGTTCAGCAATACCGTGGAAATTGCGCAGGTGTTTTTGGACTTTAAAACTTTTGTGAAGAGCTTAGTGATCGTACTGCTCGTGACAGCTCTAGTGATCACAATTCTTACTTTCTCGCATTTAGTTGACAGTGATGTCTCTACTGTAGCAATGTATCGTACTATGGGTGCTACTACTGGCAATATTTATGCAATCTATTTGCTATACTTGCTGGAATTATGCGTCTTAGCAGTGATTTGTTGTGTAGTGATTGCTTTGATTTTAGTGGGATTGACAGCGCTAATGAACAGCGCAACACTCGGGACGATGCTACAAGACTTTTATCTGATTGTTTCCCCGCCGAAGGTGA
>CAZVTE010000015.1:0-14323 GCA_964629705.1 uncultured Candidatus Saccharibacteria bacterium
AATATCTATGGACCGAATGGACAAAATGGATATAATACTGCTACGATTCCATTCTGCTTCTCCCGCTCTGGGCTTGTCCTTCTTAACACCGGCTCGCTGAGGTACGTGGGCCTCAATGGCTACTATTGGTCTAGTACGGCCGCTACCCCTGCCTCTAACGCCTACTACCTCTATTTTAATAGCGCTGATACGATCCCATCCTACTCGAACTTCCGCTGGGTCGGTTTCTCGGTGCGTTGTTTAGCTTCGTCGTAGGCGCGCCTTCGCGGCCCCTCAGTTCGCCTCCGGTTGTTCCGAGCGTCCTCTACCGATCTTGGAGATTCGGATAATTTAACAAAGTCAATTTTTGAATGAGGATACTGAACTTTTAAAAAAGGTCACAAAGTGTGTTCTGTCGGAACGCTGTCGTTAAGTAAAAGCATGGACAAATATTAATAATTAGCGAAGCGTTATGTAATGCGCGGAGTGACCGGAATGGGTGACGCCTAAGGCGTCACCCAGAAATAGAAGTTGTTCTCAAGGATGCACATTGATATCTCGCGTAAAAGTGGTGAGATAACAGTGTGATGAACTGGTTTGTAGTCGGATTGATTTTGGTGTGGCTAAAGCCAATTTAAATTTGACTTAGGGTGTATTTTTCTGGCTGTGATTTGGAGTCTCTTTGGGATTTTGATTCGTTAAAAATGATATATCAGAGGTGTAATTATTAAGGATAAAGAAATGTAGAATTGCAGAAGTGCTGGATTGTCAATGAAAGAGCGATAAACATTGCTGCGCGAAAATGTATTTGCAAAAGTATTTCTATAAGAACTTCCGGACTTTTAGTCCGGAAGTTAGTTTTTGGCTAAGAAAAGATCGGTAGAGGACGCTCGGAACAACCGGAGGCGAACTGAGGGGCCGCGAAGGCGCGCCTACGACGAAGCTAAACAACGCACCGAGAAACCGTTCCAGCGGTTGTTCGAGTTGGATGGGTTCGTATCAGCGCTATTAAAATTGAGGTTGTAGGCGTTAGAGGCAGGGGTAGCGGCCGTACTAGACCAATAGTTGCCATTGTTGCCCACGTTCCTCAGCGAGCCGGTGTTAAGATTGACATTCCCAGAGCGGGAGAAGTACTGTCGCTTTGCCTGAGGAGGGGAAACGAGAAAGTCGACGTTGATACCATCTAACGATAGCTTTGCCGTTAGGTGAAGAAGTTTATTTACGTGGATTTTAACCTTGGCTAAAATCGAATCTAACCTCCGCTAGTTTAACTATAATGGAGAGTGACTAGCAAAAGGAAAACTTCACGATCTTTTAGAGAAAATCGCGAGCTAGCGGAGCGAAGGCTCAGGCTGCTTCTGATTTTCATAGACTTATATTCTTTATAAATCTACAGTATGATTATAATGCTTAAAGGTCAAAAAGGGAAGTTTGTGAGTAAAATGGTGAGGGAGGCTTTGAAGAGCGGTGGTTGTGATTGTTTGGATGGAGTTGTTGGTATTCGGAATCAGACAACCAGTTGTATTCCCAGCCAAAAGTATCAAAGAGTTGCTTAAAGAATCGGCGGTGATTAATATGCTCATTGCTGCCAAGCCTTGAGATAAAACCTTCGAGATTTTCGGTATTGCCAGTGGTGAGTTTATAGGCAGCTTGATAAGCTTTGCGTCTGACGCGTTTACCGGGGATAATGAACCCAGGATAAATAACTGCACCAATAAATGGTACTCCTTTTTCGGCAACTTGAGCGTGACATTTGTTGGGATGAAGTGTGAGTTCGAGCTGGTGTTTAAGAAAATCACGAATTACTGGGATGTCGCGTAATAACTGTTCGCGTTTTGTGAGTGGAACGACGATAAAGAAATCATCTACGTAGCGACCATAATGAGCGTAATTAAGTTCAAATTTTATAAAACGATCGAGTTGATCGAGGTAGATATTAGATAATAATTGGCTAGTAAGATTGCCGATAACAATACCTTGACCAGCCGGTTGATTGAATAGGCTTTTACTCTTTGGTAGAACTTTCCAGTCGGAACGTTGACCACGAATTGCAATATTATGCATTGGACGGTCAAAGATAATTTGATGCCAGAGGTATCTAGCGGTATTGTAAAGCTTATTCTTGTCGCTGGATTGACAGCGAATATCGTTTTTTAAATCACTGAGCTTACTATGGTAAAACTGTTGTTCTAATCCCCAGGTAACACGCTGGTAAAGTCGTTGATGCTTGAGGCTCATAAAATAGCCTTGAATATCTAACTTGATAACAAAAGCGGAAGAGGTATAGTGATTTGTAACGCTGGCGATATGGTGTAATAATCTTTTTTGTCCATAGAGTGTGCCTTTATTTTTACGGCAAGAATATGAATCAGGGATAAAACGGCGATCCCACCAGTTGGCGCAGAGATTATAGAGAAAATGGTGGATAATGCGGTCACGAAAGGGCGCGGCAACAATTTCGCGCACAACTGGATCACGCACAATGAAGGCGACGCCACGGCTGGGGGTGTATTGGCGGCGTAAAACGGAGTCACGTAGATTGATAATATTGGTCATGGCGTTAAGTTCAAAACGATGCTCGTCAATAGTATGGCGCTTGCCTAAACGGGCAGCTTGATAGGCTTGCCAAAGTTCTTCCAATAAAAAATCAGCAAAATGAGATGTAGACATGTTTTCCTCGCTTAAGCTTGTTTAGAGTGCGTTTTGAGAGCGACTTGCTGGGAATATAATTCTTGCCGTTTAAGACATTTGAAATATTCACGCTCGGCGATACGTTCGATTTCGACGAGTTTTTCAAGAATAAGACGTAGTTCGCGGCGATGGATTAAATGGATATTCTCAAGACAGGCAAAATCAGTCCGCAGTTTGCGAGCGTTCTGCGTGATTACAATGAGGTTCTCAATTTTAGTAGGGCGAATAATGAAGTTTTGTGCGAATGTAGTGTTCGCTTGAGGTTTGGTTTTGGGTGTGGGATTGGCAAAATCAAGGTAGCAGGCAACGAGACTATTACTGGTAAGAATGATTTGGTCGGCAATGGTTTGCCGAAAGAGTTGGTCCGAAACACGAGCGCAATTATAATAGATTAGTCGGTGCACTTCGAGGATGAGAGTGTATAATTCGGGAATTGGAGAGTAGGGATTGATAATTTTGGTAATACGTTCGATGTCTTGAGACAGTTGGTCGCGTAGATTGGCAATCTGAGACTCCTTATAAACCTTGGTCAGCTTATAGAAATGAAGCTCGGAGGTGGTTTGGTCATGGTCGGGATAAATATTGATTTCTGCTAATAATTCTTCAAGCTGTGGCAGTTTTTTGATGGAAATAATGCCTTCGGGCGAGCAAGAGTAGCTATCGGTGTCGGTTTTAATATTATATCTTCTATGAAGACGGTCGGCGATAGTGAAGGCATAGAAGAGGACGGAATTGCCAGCAATTTTAGAAAAACCGTCGGTAGAGTCAAAGATAAGGAGGTGATGATCATTAGACTGTTCGAATTCGATGGCGGTGGCTTTGATTTTGCGCTGGCGTTTGCGGATAGCTTGATGGATGGCGGAAATACGAGCTTTTGCGGATGAATCTTTCTTCTGTGCGCGTTGCAGGGTGGCTAGAGTTGTTTCAAGTTGATGAATATCCAGATTAAGATATTCATCGAACAATGCGGTTTTAGTAGCTTGCATTATATTAATGTTGTTTAGATTTATGATAAAAGCAGGACAATTTAATTATACTATAAAAATGGTGTTAAAAAATATCCTTGACATTTTAGCATAAGTGTGATAGGATGGAGATAGAAGCTGGTTAAGAGCCGGATTGATTTTGGTGGAATGAAATAGTAAATATTACTAGATTCTTGGTTGAAAAAGGGAATTAAAGACTCAATGATTATATTGCTAGGTTTTTGGCTGAAGAGGGAGTAAAGGCTTAATGATTAGAAAATAAACATACAAAACTTCAATATGGTGGAGCTTTCTTGGCTGTGTTATAATGTGGATGTATGACACGGAATAAAATCTTGAGATTAGGATTGTTCGCGGTGGTCGCGGTGATAGTTGGCCGGCTTTTTGAGATTCAGATTTTGGATCATGAGGTGTGGGCGGAGAAAGCGGCAGCGCAGCAGACACTTCTCAATGCGATTCCGGCGAAGCGGGGTGAGATTTACATGATGGATGGTAGTGAGCCAGCAGCGGTAGTGATGAACGCTACGGTTTATACAGTGATTATAGATCCGATGGTGACGGATAGGGAAGAAGCGGAAGCGAAATTGACGGATTTACTAGGAGAAAAGAGGGTGGCGGAATGGGGTGACGCATTTGCGAATCGGGCGCTGCGTTATTATGTGGTAGCTCGGAATGTGGAGCGTAGGGTGGCTGAGCAAATTACAGAGTTGGATTTAAGTGGCGTGTGGCTGCAGGGCAGCACGAAACGTGTTTATCCGGAGGGAACTTTGGGGGCAACGGTACTAGGTTTTGTGAACGCTGACTCTAAAGGTCAGTATGGCATAGAGGGGGCTCTCGATGAGGAGCTAACTGGTAAGGATGGAATATTGAAGACTTTGAAGGACGTGAATAATGTGGCGTTGTCGATTGGTGATGATAATATTAAAGAGCCAGCGGAAGATGGGGAAAATGTGGTATTGACACTAGAGAAGAATTTGCAACGTAATGTGGAACGGATTATAGCAGAGCAGTCGCAGAAATTGGGTTTTGCAAATGTAAGTGCGCTAGTGATGGATCCGAATAACGGCAAGGTGCTAGCGATGGCGAATTATCCGAGTTATGATCCGGCAGATTATGGTAATGTAACTGGGGCTGAGGCGTATGTGAATCATGTGGTAGATGACCCGTATGAGCCGGCAAGTGTGTGTAAGATTTTTACTTTCGCAGCGGGAGCGGAAGCTGGGGTAATGACGCCAGAGACAACTTTTGTGAATGAGGGAGTGACCTATGTGGATGGTTGGCCGATTAAAAATGCAGAGCAGGGGGTAGAGCTGCTTGGAACGCAGACTATGCAAACAGCGTTGAACTATTCTTTAAATACGGGCTCGACGCAGGTTCTGCGCTGGCTGGGTGGGGGAGAGATTAATGCAACGGGTCGAGAGAAACTGTATGATATGTTTTATAATAAGCTAGGCTTGGGGCAAGCGACTGGAATTGAGTTATATGAGGCGACAGGGCAGATTACAGAGCCAAATGCGGATGCTTGGGGGCTGGATTCGACCTATGCGAATATGACTTTTGGACAGAATCTGCAATTTACGATGTTGCAGGTAGCGGCGGCGTTTTCGTCGGTAATTAACGGAGGCGATTATTATGTGCCGACAATCGTGGCAGGGAAGATGGAGAATGGGGAATTTGTGGAGAATGAGCCTAAAGGTGCAGTGCGGCGAACGGTATCGGCGGGAACGAGCGCAATGATGCGTGAAATGCTGTATGGAACGCGTCGAGCTTGGCGAGCAAATGGTACGGATAAGGAGGGCTACTATGTGGGCGGAAAGACTGGTACAGCGCAGGTAATTAGAGACGGTGCTTATGTAATGAATGAGACAACGGCGACTTATATCGGTTATGGTGGAACTGAGGGGGAATTGCCAGCTTATGTGATTATGGTGAGGATTTGGGAAGACGGGAAGATGGCGAACGGGCAGAACCATGCTTTGCCGGTTTTTAACGCGCTTAAGGAATATACACAGGATTATTTGCGAGTTAGGCCAAAGCAAGTGGAAGTGGTGGAGGCGAGTGAATAATGGAAGACACGTTCCAAAATGAGACTTTTTATGGGTTGATTTTGGCACTTTCGGCCTTCTTTTTGGCGACTTTCTTGACACCGATTTACACATATTTTGCCTATAAATATAAATTTTGGAAGAAGCAGAAGAGGGAAACTTTGACGGGTGAGGCTCTGCCGGTAATGACAAAATTGCATGCAAAAAAGTTTGCGCGACATTTTCCGACGATGGCGGGCGTGGTTGGGGTGGCGACAGTGTTTATTGTGACATGTATTTGTAATCTGAATCGTGAGCAGACTTGGTTGCCTTTGACAGGCTTCTTGGGGGGTGCGTTTGTGGGGTTTGTAGATGATATAATTAATGTGTTTGGTAGTGGTAAGGGTGCGGCTGGTTTGAGGGCGCCAGTGAAGTTTGCGATGATTACGGCGATTGGTTTAATTTTGGGGTATTGGTTTGCGGTAAAATTGGGTTGGACGAGTATCGAGGTACCATTTGTAGGTGATTGGCAGGTAGGAGCAGTAGGAATGATGCTGATTTTTGCATTTGCGGTGGTAGCGACTTCGAATGCAGTTAATATCTCGGATGGCTTGGATGGTTTGGCAGGTGGTTTGGCGCTAATGGCATATGGAGCTTATGCGATTATTGCTTTGTTTCAAGGACAATGGATGCTAACTGGGTTTTGTTTGACGGTGGTAGGATGGTTATTATCGTATATTTGGTTTAACGTACCGCCGGCGAGATTTATGATGGGGGATACGGGGAGTTTTGCGATTGGTGCTGGGCTTGGGGTGGTGGCGATGATGACAAATGCTTTCTTCTTATTGCCGATTATTGGAATTTTGTTTGTAGTTGAGGCGGGGTCGAGCCTAATTCAGATTTTTTGGAAGAAAGTATTTCATAAGAAGCTTTTTGTGTCGGCGCCGATTCATCACCATTTGGAGGCGTCAGGTTGGGGGGAGGCGAAGATTGTGATGCGGTTCTGGGTGATTGCAGGTGTGTTTGCGATTTTAGGAGTGTTTTTGGCGGCGCAAGGTGGAATTATTAGTATGTAAAAATAAAAAATGAAAGGAATAAATGGCAGGTAGATTATTAAAAATAGCAATAGCGATTTTGTTGGTTGTGAGTTTAGTGATGCTGGTGGCTACCTTCTTGATGGATAACGGGATGTTTGGGGGATAAGTTTGTTTGCTTATGAAGAAGTATGATATAATATAGATATATGCGAAAACATAAAAGTGATCGTGCAATTGGTATCTTAGTGATAGCTCTCTTGATTGTAGGGTTGATTGTGATTTATATGGTTGGGCCAATGCGGGCGAACGTGCTTAATGCGACTTATGGCACTGATTATGGAGATAATTATTTCTTTTTTCGTCAATTAATTAGTGTAGGTTTGGCACTGGCGATGCTGATTGTGGCTTTTAAACTGCCGTATAGGGTAATTCAGGTGCTGGGAAAGTGGGTGATGTTTGGTGGAATTGCGGCATGTCTGGGATTAATGATATTGTCGTGGACTGGCAGTAATCTGGCAAAGTGTGAGCTGGGTGCGTGTAGATGGTATAATTTACCAGCTGGGCTTAGTATTCAGCCGTCAGAGATCTTAAAACTTGGTTTAGTAATCTGGCTAGCAGGTTTTTTGGCGGAGAGCCGTAAAAATCGGGCTTGGGAAGTGAAAAAGAAGCGAGGACCGGAAGACTTGAAAGAAAGATTATTGCGCTGGTGGCAGAGTTCGGTTAAGAAGTTTTGGTTACCTTTCATTTTGGTGTGCGGGGTGAGTTTGTTTTTGGTGGTTTATATACAGAAGGATTTGGGGACTGGGGTGAGTATGATGGCGATTATTTTAGCAATGTTGTTTATGAGCGGAATTCCTTTACGCTATTTTCTGTGCGTGTTGGCAGTAATTGGGGTGGCTGGAATCTTAGCGATTGTGAGTTCGCCGCATCGCATGGAACGAATTATGACGTTTAAGTCGGAAGATTCGAGTGATTCTTATCATATTGAGAATGCGATGATTGCGATTGGTACTGGTGGCTTGACGGGAGTAGGAGTGGGAAATAGTGTGCAAGCGACGGGATATTTGCCGGAATCGATTAACGACTCTGTGTTTGCGGTAATGGGGGAAACGTTTGGATTTTTAGGTTTAGTGACGATAGTGCTTTGTTTTACAATTTTACTATACCGAATGTTGAAAACGGCGGATTTTTTGGAAGACGATGAGCAATCTTTGATGGTGATTGGAGTTTTTGCATGGGCGCTGGCACACGTAGTAATGAACATTGCGGCCATGACGGGTTTGATGCCATTAACGGGGATTACTTTGCCACTCTTGAGCTATGGCGGTACAAGCATGCTGTTTATGTCAATTGCGCTAGGGATTGTTTTGCAGCTTTCGTGTTATACTGGTAGAGAGGCGCGTAATGAGGCTTTGCCGGAGCGTAAAGATGAGAGCGTGGAGCGTAGGATGGAATTAAGAAGGAGAATAAGATGAAGATTTTAGTGGTTGGTGGTGGATCTGGAGGGCATATTACACCGGCAGTGGCTGTGGTAAGAGAAGTCTTGGAAATGAAACCACGCACGCAGGTGGAATTTTGGACGGATCGAAAATATTACAAAAACGTGGTGAAAATCACGACAGAGATTGGAGTGCGGTGGGGGTCAGAGAAGCAGAAGAAGGCAAAAAAGACTCCCTATATTCGAGTACGGAAAGTTTGGGCAGGGAAGTTCCGGCGCTATGCTGGCTGGAAATGGAAAGATTGGTTGAAAAATTGGGACATTGTGTTGAAGGACTTGATTTTGAGTAATATTATTGGGTTCTTTGGTTTTTTGGGTGGATTGTGGCAGAGTTTTTGGCGATTATTGTGGCCAGGAAGAAGACCAGACGTTATTTTCTTGAAGGGTGGATTTGTGGGTTTGCCAGTAGGGCTTGTGGCGAAACTCTTTAAAATTCCGTATGTGATTCATGAGTCTGACATGGTTCCAGGTTTAGCGAATCGAATGTTGATGGATGATGCGGCGGTGATTGCGGCAGGCTGGGGTAACTTGAAAAGCAATCGACCAGTGGTGGTAGTAGGTATACCGGTAGCACCGGAGTTTAAGCCGGTGACGGAAGGGAAGCAGAAGGCGCTGAAAAAAGATTTTGGGTTTGACGAAAATAAACCACTAGTCGTAGTAACTGGCGGTAGTCAAGGGGCAGAAAATATTAATTTGGCAATGCGAGAAATTCTGCCGGAAATGCTGGAGTTTACAAGTGTAGGCTTAGTAGCTGGCCGGAAGCATTATGAATCAATGGTGGATTTGAAGCGATACGAAGAATGGGATAAGGCGAAGCTGAAGTCGAACTTTCGAATGTGGGAATTTAATTCGGAAATGGATAAGCTTTTAGGTGCGGCTGACGTGGTGATTAGTCGAGCAGGGGCAACGACAATTGTAGAATTGGCGGCGCTGGCAAAAGCAGCGGTTTTGGTGCCGTTTGAACGTTTACCGGGGGGTCATCAATTAAAGAACGCTGAGAGACTGAGAGAGCTAGGCGCAGTAGTAATGGTAACAGATAAAAGAATGCAACAGAAGCCAGGAATTTTGCTGAATGAGGTGCGACATTTGGTGCGTTCGCCGAGGGAAAGGCAAGGTTTAGCGGAAAGGTTGCACAGTTCGGCGCAGCCAGATGCAGCAAAGAAATTGGCCGAGATTTTGATAGATGTGGCTGAAGAGAAGACAGCGAAGTATGAGAGAACTGCAGAGAAGGAATAGGTTAGGTCATGCGTGGGCGTAAAAAAAATGAGTATTTAAAATCTGGTAGGACGATTGCCGCCGAGAGGGAACAGCCACTGGCGGAATCGGAGAGATTGCAAGAGCACAAAAAGACACATAAAAAACATGTGTTTTCGGTGGTGGTTGTGGCAATATTGATGTTGGGAGTAGCTGGTGGAATTTATTTGACATTGTACCATTTATATGTTGATAATAAAGAGATAGAAACGGTGGTCGAGGAGATAAAATATAGTCCAACAGTGCCGATTGTCGATGAGGATAGTAGGGCGCAAATTTCTACACGTATGAAGGAATACATTGGCAAGTTGGAGCGGGATTTTAAGGATTTGGGTTATCAGGTGGAGAAAGTAACTTTGCCAACGGGGACGACCAGGGAATTATACGTGGATTTAGCGGGTTATGATTTGTTTATTAAGGTGAATTTGGATAGAGGTTCGGCAGTGAGTACAGAAGATGCTATGCGAATGCTGAAATACTTGGAAGAAAAAGATTTACACCCGCAATATATTGATGTGCGCGTGGAAGGGAAGGGATATTATAAATAATATAAATAAGCCACCCGAAGGTGGCTTGTGGATGGTGGCTATGATGTTAAGATAGTGCCTTTGACTTTCATAATCTGATCATAGTCGCCGAAATATTGTAAATTGCGGAGAAGGTCGGCATATTCTTGATATTCAACTGAGTTTTGGGGTAGGTTTTTGATGGAAAGCATCTCTTGCTGTTTAGAATAGGATAATAGCTGATCTAAGCCGGTGATCTTGACGTGTACGACATCACCGACTTGGTGGAAGTTACTAGAATCATGCGCCACAATTTTGAGGGCGTAATTTGGCGGTATCAGGGTATAGCGATTCTTTACCCGGGTAACAACTGAAGCTTCAATTGATGCTTCGGTCATAAGTTGATCAAGTAGCAATTGGCGTTCGGCAGCAACGGTGGCTAGGAAAGCGGACCGATAATAAGATAGCTCGCTTTCCGAGGGCTTTTGGTAGAATTGGTGGCTTGGTACGCCTTCAGTGTCGTCATAAGGCGAAAGAGTTAAGAAATACAAGTGGTGTGCTCGGATTAGTTTGAGTTCCTTATTAAATTCTTTAACATTACTGCCAGTGAAGCCAGTGATAAAGTTGCTAGTGATAGCTTTGTTATGCAGAATGTCGAATATAGCCAGAATTTCATCGCGGGTTTTGTGTAACCCCATAGCTTTGCGAATTGGATTGTAGAAGCTTTGTGCCTCTATTTGTAATTGGCGGACTTTGGGGTGCTGTAGCTGAGTTAAGAGTTTTGGACTAATTTCGTCAGCGCAGAGCCCGGCGATATCAATGTGGTAAATGCCATTGATCTCGAAAAGTGTTTCCAGTAGTTCACTGAGGTTTGTGCCAATGTCGCAACCGTATTCGGTGGAATTTTCAGCACTTAGATAAATATTGTGTATTCCCTGGTCAATTGCAGTATAGACTAGGGTGATGATTTCGGCAAGTGGACGACTGGTGAGCTGCATGTGACTAAGGTAGTGTACTTTGCAGAACGTGCAACGTCGATTGCATCCCTGTGCAATTGTAATAAAAGCACCGTCATAAATGATGGCTGGGCGAGGATTTGGTAAGGAATCGTAACCGAGAAACTGTAAAAACTTGACAGCTTCTTCTTGATGATGATAGATTGCATCGGCAAAACTTAAGTCTTTTTTGGTGTCTAAACCTTCAATGCAGCCACCAGCCAATACTCTGAGCTGAGGATTGACATGCTTGAGATGAATGATTTTGTCTTTCATGCGCTTAAAAGCATCAATATTCTCTGCGCTGATGGCGCAAAAGTTTACCATGAGGTAATCAGGATTTTCTCGGTAATTTACTTCGGTGAGTTCGGGAATACTAGCGATAATCTCGCGAGGACGACCAAAATTATTTTGGCAACCGTTCGACATAAAGGCAACTTTCTTTTTCATTTCTTCTCCTTTCAAGGTGCAAAAGTTAGATTGGTTAGATGTAACTTACTTTTATTATAGCAAAAAATTTGCAAATTGGCAAGTATCTTGTAAAACTGAATGATGGAAAATAATAGATAGATATTGTATTGTAATTGACATGATGTGTATAAAATGTTATAAAATAGGAAAATGAGGGAACAAGGGGAGTAGGGAATTTTGGTGATTATATTTTGATGCTTGCTGGGGAGGAGGGAGGAAAGTGGAAGAGGGAATTTTAAAAAACAAAAAAGCGGGAGAGGGAAAGAACTTGTGGAAAAGTCTTGAAGGAGAGATTTTAAAATAAATTGGAAAAATAGCAAGGCGAGCTAAAAGGCTTAAATGATAAGCTAGTAAAATAGAATATGGCTAGGAGGTTGCTGAAAAAAGTAGGGTTGAGGTTTAGTTTTAGTTCGGGTTTTGTTCGGGTATAAAAAATGGTAAAAGTGAGAGTTTGCGTAAGTGAATGGCTCGGTGAGATGCGATGCGGCTAAAGTGTGATTGTAGCGGAATAAAGAGGGAAAGCTGGACGCAAAAAAAAATGATTAAAAGTGGGCTGGGCGCTAATAAAAAGTGGGAGCTTGGACGACCGACTAATCGACTTTTGCTAACAGATGTAATGTCGTAAAATCTATATTGTGCGACATTAAAATTGTGTCGAAAAGGCGAGTATTCATGCGTCTTTTTGTGATAATTCCAGTTACAGTTATGGTTATTTTAGCTTTGAAGTTGGCTAATTTCCTGTTCATTATGGTTGTAATTTTGCAGCCGAGTGTGAGTGCGGTTTGAGTTTTTGGAGCTTGATTAGGGTTATTTTTGAGTTCTCAGAGGCTATTTTGATGGAGCTTACGGTTTTTCGGGCACGGGCGATAAAAGCTACAGGGAAGCACAGGGGTGAAAACGAGGGTTGAGGATAGCTATGTTGAGAGGTATTTAGGCTGGAATATTTGATTTTTGTAATTCCCTATTCCTAAATAACAGGGGTAGAACAGGGGTCGGGAACGAAAGAGCTTTGAGGCAAAGCCTGATAATGTGTGAATTAATTTGTGCAGCGAAATTCCCTGCCTTAGGGGTTTGGACAGGATTTTTGTAAAAATACCTCACTACGGTAAGTGAGGTATTTTGCTTTGGGCATTTGTTGTATTAGCGTGTGACGCAACGGATAGCTTGACCGACTTGATGTTGACGCCCACTAGATGGAAGAATTACGGCGCTGTTGAAATTAAGGTCATAAGAATAAGTAGCACTAGTTGATGCTGTACTAGACCAATAAAATCCGTTCTGACCGGTGAGCTTCAATGAGCCAGTGGCTAGGTATAGACTTCCAGCATGGTTAAAATAGAGTGGTGCTTTTTCAATATTATAACCATTTTGGCCGTTGCTCCCACTGATATTTGGTGCTGATTCACTTGGAAAATTGTAATCGTAGCTTGCGAGTAAGTTAGTGAAGGTTTTGCCATACTTTTCTGTATAATTACTAATACTGGTAATATCCGCTGCACTTCTCGCTACGCCGCCGTCAGCACTTGGTAGCTGCCAACCCTTAGGGCAAATTGATGTTTTGGCGTTGCTAGGAGTAAAACTTGCGTTATTTCCTGCCGTGCCACTACTAACAAGCTCTCCGCCACTCCCCGCAGTCGCTGTATTCCACTGATACCAGTTCCCTAGCAAATATCGAGGGTCATAGGTTTTATTTATCATATCTACTGCAATGATAGTATCAGTAGCACTAGTCGGAGTCCAATCGCCTGTAGTTGCTATATAGGTTGGTCGCCATTCTGGCCCGCTAATATCCACCAGATTTGGACAGGAGCTTAAGCTTCCGTCAGTCCACACCGAGTTCCACCCATCATCGGTGATACTAGGGTCCTTAGTACCATTGTCGCTACCAGCGGTAGTACCGTTATTCCCGCAAGTGATACCATTCGCTGGTGTCGCAAGGACATACTCCCCCAAATTCCAGCTCCTTGTAGCTGTTGCTGGTCCACCATCCGCTACCATAGCCGGCACTTCCGTTTCCGTCTTATTCCCTGGCGTCCAATCACTACTTACATCAGAATCTGCTGGCGTAAGCGGTTTTGCTGGGTCAAGGTCTAACGCCAAATTCTGTACCATCCAGCAATTACCATCCTTCAACTTACTTACCCAATAGCTTTTATTATCACGTTTATCAATCAACTGCTTGGTAGTACCTTCGGGAGTAGTCTCACAGATACTACTTTCCATTTCTTGCATAAAGGTGAGCTGGGCGAGATTGGTAATTTTGATAGGATTAGCAACGGCGCTTAGTACTACTTCACCAGTATAAGTACCAGCTGGAAGTGTCGTATCCACCTTTGTGCCGAAGCTGATAGTAAAATCTTGATTATTACCAGCTGTGACATCGCCGGTAGCAACGGTCTTGATTTGCTTTGCCGCAGTCGGAATAGCGCTATAGCCAGTGTCACCAGCTAGCTGATAGCCCCAAGCATTATTACTGAAGCTAGTACTGCTCGCATCCACGTTATTACCCGTAATACTCACGATACTATTCCCAGCGCCATTGCTCAGCGAAGCATCACTTGACGACATCAGTAAACTATAACCGCTAGTATTATTAGTAGATACTGAAAGCACAGCTGACTCTGATTGGAATTCTCCTGTGCGCGTGGGTGTAAAGTTCATATTGATATTAGGTTTGCTAAGCGCAATGGATATTACCGGATTTGCCACCACGGCGAGCTGCGCCGCAGTACCACTAGTGACAGTGTCTGAAGCGTTAGCTCCATCATAGACTGGTGGAGTGATAATAAGAAAAGCTAGCGCAAGCAATGAGAATATGCTTATTCCTCCGACAATATTGGTGAGTTTGATATGTTTGAGTTTGATCATACGTATATTTACCT
>CAZVTE010000016.1:0-14148 GCA_964629705.1 uncultured Candidatus Saccharibacteria bacterium
ATGGTGCAGCTACTACCTTGCAGGAAATGCTTACCATCAAATCTGACGACGTTTACGGACGTGCTAAGGCCTACGAAAGCATTATTAAACGTGAACCAATTGAAGGACCAAAACTTCCAGAAGGCTTCAACGTCTTGGTCAAAGAATTCCAAGGACTCGGCCTTAAAGTTGATTTGCTTGATCATGGCGAATCAGCTGACGCCAGTGCTGTCATTGAAAAAACATCCCGTGAAATTGAAAAATCGCAAGATGATCGCTTAATTTATGCTAACCACGGCGCAAATCAAGCTGAAAAAGATAATATTGTCGACCTAGAAGAAGATCAAGATGCCGCCAGACTTCTAGACGATGAAGGAGTACAAATAACAGAAATCGATGAGAATGGTTCCATTGATTTCGGAGAGGAGCTATAAAATATGGCCTGGATGGATAATTTCATTAGCGCAAACGATTTTGATTCAATTCGTCTCAGTGTCGCGAGCAAAGAGGATATTCTAAACTGGAGTTATGGTGAAGTTCTTAAGCCAGAAACTATTAACTATCGCACTCAAAAACCTGAACGTGACGGTTTATTCTGCGAAAGAATCTTTGGGCCAGTCAAGGATATTAACCCTCACGATTCTAAACTCAGAGGCGTAAGATCGAGAGAGGCCGCCGTTGACAAAGAAGGTAATTTGGTTACAAAGAGCATTTCCCGCCGTGAACGTATGGGGCATATTACCCTATCGGCGCCAGTTGCACACATCTGGTTTATGCGTGGTACACCTAGCGCTCTCAGTGTGCTTCTCAATCTCACAGTTAAAAACATCGAGAAGGTGGTTTACTTCGCAGCCTATCTCATTATTGACGCCAAAGAAGAGGAAATTGCTCAGAGATTAACCGACCTAGAATCTAACACCGTAGCAGCACGAGCGGCCATCAAGATGCGCTACGAAGAACTGATTAGTAAAGGCGCTGAAGACACCGCTAGTCTTGTTGAAAAGCAAACCCAAGAACTTGAAGATTTAGAGAATGATTACATCACACGCAAAAACGCTCTCGAAAGCCTCAATAAGGGTGCTGTAATTAGCGAAGTTGCTTATCGCAACCTGCCAGAAGAATACACTGAACTCGTAGAGGTAGAAATGGGTGCAACCGCCATCAAACAAATGCTTGATGCAATTGACCTCAAGAAAATGATTGAAGAGCTCAGAGACGAAGCTGACAATGCTAAAGGTCAAAAGCAAAAACGCATCATGAAGCGTCTCAAAGTTATCGAAGGCATGGACGCCGCTGGCATCAAACCAGAAGACTTGATTCTAACGGTTGTCCCTGTAATTCCGCCAGACCTCCGACCGATGATTTCTCTACCTGGCGGACGTTTCGCAACTAGCGATTTGAACGATCTTTATCGCAGAGTCATTAACCGCAATAACCGTTTGAAAAAACTTATTGAACTTAATGCACCAGCAGTAATCTGCCACAACGAAATGAGAATGTTACAAGAAGCTGTAGACGCGCTCATTGATAACTCCGCCGTTCATGGTAGTCGTAGCGCTAACGCCCAAAATGGTAGAAGAAAATTGAAAAGTATCTCCGACCTGCTCAAAGGTAAACAGGGCCGCTTCCGTCAAAACTTGCTCGGTAAGCGTGTTGACTACTCCGGCCGTAGCGTAATCGTAGTTGGTCCAGAATTAAAGCTCAACGAATGCGGGCTACCAAAACAAATGGCACTAGAGCTATTTAAACCATTCGTGATTTCTTGGCTAATTGAACACGACCACGCCGCTAACATTCGCGCCGCCACTCGTATGATTGATGCTGGCGAAGCGGTAGTTTGGGATGGCCTAGATGCTAGTATCGAAGGTAAATACGTCTTACTGAACCGTGCACCGAGCTTGCATAGATTATCCGTACAGGCATTCCAGCCAAAACTAATTGATGGTAAGGCGATTCAGCTACACCCATTAGTTGCTTCTGGTTTCAACGCCGACTACGATGGTGACCAAATGGCGGTCCACCTGCCTCTTTCCGAAGCTGCTCAAACCGAAGCTGCCGAACTTATGTCCGCCAAAAACAACCTGCTTAAACCTGCCGATGGTGCGCCAGTACTTGCGATTTATCAAGACGTTGTTCTAGGCATCTACTATTTAACTTACAACAAGCCTGGTACTGAAGCCGACAAAGTCAAGCCGTTCAGCTCCGTTTACGAAGCAGAGATGGCGCTCGACCAGGGAATTATCGCCCTACAAACTCCAATTCGCGTATTCGCTAAAGGTGAAATTCGCAACACAACTCTTGGTCGCGTTATCTTTAACGAAATCCTACCAAAAGACTACCCGTATACTAATGATATCCAAACTAGCAAACAGCTTAAGAAGGTTATGGCCGATATCTTTGATAATTATGGATCTGATACCACCGTCAAAACCGCTGACGCTATCAAGAATCTAGCCTTTGAGTACGAAACCATCGCTTCGGTCTCTACCGCCAAGGATGACTACCCAACCTATCCAGAAATTGACGATTTCATCGCCGAAGGTGACGCTAAAACTGCCCTAATCCAAGAACAATTTGACCAAGGTCTCGTAACCGATAGTGAGCGTTACAATCTAACTGTCGCCAACTGGCGTGACATTGACAAAAAGATTTCCGAATTCTTGAAGAGTAAGCTTGCCGATATGGACACCGACATCGCCATGATGGTTCAATCCGGCGCTCGCGGTAGCATCTCGAACGTAAAGCTTGCCTCCGCTGAAATTGGTATCATGGTGGATATTAATAACAACGAAATCGAGCTTCCGGTAAAATCGAGCTACAAGAAGGGATTAAACACTCTTGAATCCTTCATTGCCACCCGAGGCGCCCGTCAAGGACAGGTGTCAACCGCCTTACGTACTGCTGACTCTGGTTATTTGACAAGACGCTTAGTAGATGTAGCTCAAGACGTCTTTACGACCGACGAAGTTGCACCTGATCCAGGATTTAGCGTCTACAAAAAGGAAAGCGACTATACCGGCATCGGCTTTGCTGCCAGGATTGCTGGACGCTATACTGCCGAGCCAATTCCAGGCTACTTGAATGCTGACGAATTGATTACTCCGGATATCGCTACGCAAATTGAAAACGATGACAATATCGATAGTGTTAAAATCCAGTCTGTACTTACTACCACGGCGGTAAGCGGCGTACCACGTCGCGCCTATGGTGTCGATATGTCCACCCGAGAACTAGTGGCATCACATCAGCCTGTTGGCGTAATTGCCGCTCAATCTCTTGGTGAACCTGGTACTCAGCTGACACTTGATACGAAACACGGCTCTGGCGTTGCCGGCTCCGGTGCAATTGCTCGAGGTCTTCCACGTGTAGAAGAGTTACTCGAAGCTCGCGCACCTAAAGGTCAAGCCTATGTCACTCCGGTCGCCGGTATTGTTGAAACTTGGGAAAGTGAAGACAACAAGCGCTATGTCGTCCAAATTACTCCTGATTCTGGCGAAGCTGTCAAGCTTGAGCTTGATGGTCGCACTCCAAGAATCAAAGACGGCGCAAGTGTTAATGCTGGCGATGTACTCGCCGACAAGGGAGATGGCTACGAACCGTTAATCTCACCAGCCGATGGTAATGCGCAATTACTCGATGGAGCTATCATGGTAGTTGCCGAAGCTGGCGGCCCAGTCAGAATTGAAATTCCAATTGAAGCCGAGTTGCTCGTTAAGTCTGGCGACCATCTCGAAGCTGGCGATAGATTGACCACGGGTTCCTTGAATCTACAAGATCTTCTGAAATACAAAGGTGCCGAGGAGACTGCTCGTTATATCATGAACGATGTAACCGCCGTTTATGCCGCCCAAGGTCATGAAATTTCCGCCAAACACCTTGAGATCATCGTTCGTCAAATGTTTAGCCGCGTAATGATTGTTGAAGCAGGAGATTCCAGCTTTGTCTCTGGCGACATCGTCTCAAAGGCAGCAATCCTAGCCGAAAACCAAAAACTCGAGCAAGAAGGTAAAGAATTGGCAACCTACGAAAACCTACTGCTTGGAATTACGAAAGTTTCCATCTGGTCCGACTCCTTCCTCTCTGCAGCTTCATTCCAAGACACCACAAGAGTTCTGATTAACGCTGCCATCAATGGTCGTGTTGATCACCTCAAAGGCCTCAAGGAAAACGTCATTATTGGTCGCAAAATCCCAGTTGGCACTGGAGTTGAGTCAATCGCTGCCGATGTCTACGAAAAACATAGTGGCAAAGATATTGACAACGCTATCGCTGATATCAGGTAATACGAAGAGTGAAATAAGCCAAAAAAACGAGAATGACCCCAGCAAAGCACTGGGGCATTTTCATGTCTTACCTCTATTCTAGCACACCATAAGCATTTTGTCAATAGTTTTTTCACTTTCTTCCATTTTTAGTACTATTCTTCAATAAAAATCCCCAAAAATTCTATCCCTAAAGTCGCACAGATATGATAAAATAGTAGCATGGAAGTTAATCAGGACACTATTAAACACTTAGCCAAATTGTCAGATATAGCCCTCACCGAGCAGGAGAGCGCATCGCTAGAGGGTGATTTACAAAACATTATTCAGTATATCTCACAACTCGACGAATTAAATACCGATGGCGTTGAACCAACCTATCAAGTTTTTGAAATGGAAAATATTTGGCGCAGCGATGAAATTCAACCTCAAGAAGCTAGTAGTGAACAGCTGCTGAACCTCACCAAAGAAGTCGTCAATAATCAAATCAAAGTGCCAAAAGTACTATAGGAGGAAAAATGAAAACTGCGAGCAAGGATGTAACAGCCCTAAGCCTAGTGCAAAAAGCCCTAGAAAAAGCTAAGGCTTTCCAAGAAAAATACCATATTTTTAATTTCATTAACGAATCTGTGGCTATTGAAAGAGCTAAAGCGATTGACCAACGAATTCAGAACGGAGAAGACGTTGGTAAACTAGCTGGCACACCCTATGTCATTAAGGATAATTTCTTAAGCGAAGACGGTGACACTACTGCCTCAGCCAGGATTCTTGAAGGCTTTGCTAGCCCAGTTACCAGTACCGTGGTCAAAAAACTAGATGCCGCCGGAGCGATTATGATTGGTCGCACTAACCTTGACGCCTTCGCCCATGGTTCTAGCACTGAAAATTCTTACTACGGCCCAACTAAAAATTCTAAAGACCTCGAGAGAGTGGCGGGTGGTAGCTCAGGCGGTTCTGCCGTAGCCGTAGCGCTTGGGATTGTGGATTTTGCACTAGGAACTGACACTGGTGGTTCAATTCGACAACCGGCCAGCTTCAATGGAGTTTACGGGCTCAAACCCACTTATGGCGCCAACTCAAGATATGGCGTGGTTGCTATGGCATCAAGCACAGATTGCGTAGGTTTTTTTACGAAAAAAGCCGAGGATTTAGACACCCTTATGGAAATCAGCTCTGGGCAAGACGTTAATGATATGACTACTCTCCCCGATTTCTATCATGAAGAAAGCGGCTTCGATGACCCCGTAAAACGAATCGGCATTATCAAGGACTTCGATAATGACGCTATCGACCCAGAAATTAGAAATGCCCTCAAACAAAAAATCACGGAACTAGAAAAAAAAGGACATGAAATTGTTGAGCTCGAAATGCCAGCTCTCAAATATGCGCTAGCTGCTTACTATATTATCGTACCAGCAGAAATCGCTAGCAACCTAGCCCGCCACGATGGTATTAGATATGGATTCAGAAGTGAAACAAATGGAGATTTAGAAAGTTTATATCAAAGTACCAGAAATGAAGGCTTTATGCCAGAAAACAAGCGTCGCATTATGATTGGTAACTTCGTTCTCTCCAGTGGTTTTTATGATGCTTATTATCTCAAAGCAGCCAAAGCCAGAACTATGATTATTGAAGAATATAACAAGGCTTTTGAAAAATGCGACTTTATTCTCACTCCAGTTAGCCCAAATCCAGCTTTCAAACTCGGAGAAAAAGTCAACGACCCGGTTGCTATGTACCTTGAAGATGTTATGAGCGTACCATTGAACCTCGCTGGCGTACCAGGGCTAAGTATCCCAGTTGGCACTACTCAAAACGGTCTAGATTTGGGACTACAATTGATTGGACCAAGGAGAAGTGACAAACGATTAATTAAATTTGCTGCCAACATCGCGAACAATCAGACCATTGAATTACAAGATGTTGACACCGGAGGGCAAATTTAATGGATGCAACTTTCTTCTTACTCCTGGCAATCATTTTAGTCGGCGTGCTGATTTTTATCGGCGTCATGGTTTCTAGCCATAAGAATTATTCATTTAACGTTGAAGAATATCAGACTCGCTGGCTCAAAATAGAGAATGGTCTTAATCGCAATGATCCTAGGAGTTACGAACATGCTATTATGGAAGCTGACAAATTACTAGATAAAGCCCTGCAAGAAATGGGAATCTCTGGCAAAACTATGGGCGAAAGAATGAAAAAGATTAATGATAAATTTACAAATCCTAACCATGTCTGGTGGGCTCACAAACTGCGCAATCAGCTAGCGCATGAAACCGATTTTTCTCTAGACTACAACGATACAAACCGTGCCCTTGCAGCATTTAAGCAAGCATTAAAAGATTTAGGAGCAATTTAATGAACAATGTAGCAAAATATATCCCCACTATCGGTATTGAATGCCACGTGCAGTTAAATACTAATACCAAACTATTCTCAGAAGTTGATAACGATGCCAGAAATAAGGAGCCAAACGCTTGTGTTTCACCAGTTGACTATGCTCTTCCGGGAATGCTACCAAGGCTAAACAAAGAAGCAGTTTTAAAAGCCGTCCGTGCAGGACTAGCCTTAAATGCAAAAATCAACCTCGAGAGTAGATTCGATCGCAAACACTACTTCTATCCAGATTTACCAAAGGGCTACCAAATTACTCAAATGTATCACCCGATCATCGGTGAAGGCTACGTTGAGCTACCTAGTGGCAAAAAAGTGCGCATTGAACACGCCCATCTCGAAGAAGATGCCGGAAAATTAAGTCACGAAGGTAGTTATAGTTTGGTCGATTTAAACCGCGCTGGAACGCCACTAGTAGAAATCGTATCACAACCCGACATGCATAGTGCCGAAGAAGCTCGCGAATATACCAAAGAACTGTGGCGACTAATGACTTATGCCGATGTTACTTATGGCGATTTATATAATGGCAATATGCGTTTTGACATTAACGTCAGCGTTGCCAAGGAGGGCAGTACTAAACTCGGCACGAGAACCGAAGTTAAGAATCTCAACAGTTTTCGGAGTGTTGAAAAAGCCGTGGAATTTGAAATCAAAAGACAGTGTAAGCTACTCGAGAATGGCGAAGAAGTACACCAAGAAACTCGTGGTTGGAACGATGCCACTGGCGAAACTACCGCACAAAGAAGCAAAGAAGTCGCTGCCGACTATCGCTATATGCCAGAACCAGATATTCCGCCAATTAGGCTTGTCGCAGCAGATATCAAAGAGCAGCAACAGCAACTTGGAGTAAATGTGCAAACGGAACGTACAAATCTACGAGAATACCTCGCCAATGACATCGTCGAAATATTACTGGATTATCCAGTTCTCGTCAAAAAACTCGCAGAAATAAAAGCAGCTTCCGCCAAACAAGACTCAACAATGCACGTCAAATTAAAGAAAACTGCTAACTTATTTTCTTCGGTTTTACTTGCCGAAGAAAACACCAGTTTGCTCAATGACGAAATGCCTAGCGCCGCTCAACTCATTGAACTTGTAACAATGAATGAGAAGAATGAGCTCAGTAGTACTGGCATGAAAGAAGTTTTTCTTAAATTCTTTGATCCAGAAATGCACTACAAGGACACGCTCACTATCGCCAAAGAGCTAGGTGTAGTTCAAGAAAACGATTTGGGCGCACTCGAAACAATTGTTGACGCCGTCCTCGCCAAACCAGAAACTCAGAAAGCTCAAGAAGATTATCGAAATGGTCAAGAAAAAGTATTAGGTTTTCTAGTCGGACAAGTCATGAAAGAGTCTAAAGGTAAAGCTAATCCGAGCAGTGTCCAAGAAATTCTGAAAAAGAAATTAAACTAATGGACGTAAGCGCGGTCAAGACCTGGTTTGAAAAGCATGTTACACTCGATGATAAGCCTTATACCTTAGATTTAGAGCAAGCTAAAGCCGTACTTGACACCCACAAGAACACTATCGTCACGGCGCGAGCTGGTTCCGGCAAAACTCGAGTCATTGTAGCTAAAGTAGCCTATCTTGTAGCGATACAAAAACTTAGACTTGACGAAATCAAAATCTTTGTTTTTAATCGTAGTGCAGCCGCAGAAGTCAATCAGCGCATTGCCGATGTTAGGGTTGACGGCAAAAAACTAACTCAAGATACAGTCAAAATCGCCTCTACTTTTCATAAATTTGCACTTGATTTAGTAAAACTCAGTGGCCAAAACCCACAAATTATTTCTGAAGCTGAACAAACCAAGCTTATCCAAAAACTACTCAATAACTATACGTGGCAGCACCGAATTAAGCTTAGTCCTGCTAATCAAAAAGAGCTACTCAGTCTAGTTTCTAATTTTATCACGCGTGCCGGTCAGAAATTTCCCGGCACGGAGGGAATCGAAAGCTTAGCCTACGAAGTTAATTATTATATACAAAAATATAATAATAACCCAAATTATGAAAAATATATCAAATTACATCAAATTGCTTTTGCAATCTATCAAGATTATTACCAGAGTATTATTCCTCAGATTGATTTCAACATTTTAATGCATTCAGCGGCCAAATTGCTCCAGAAAAAGGATTATCGTATTGAAGCAAAAATTAAACGCTATCGCTATATTCTGGTAGACGAATATCAAGATTTCTCTTACCTGTTTTTCAACCTAATTGTGATGCTCAGAAACAACTGCCCAGCGGCGCACCTCTTTGTGGTGGGCGATGATTGGCAAGCGATTAATCGTTTCGCCGGCTCAGATTGTACCTATTTTCTCGATTTTCCAGATTATTTTCCCGAGGACAGTCAAAAAATCAACCTACTTACCAATTATCGCAGTGATAAAAGAATTGTAGAAAATGCCAACCGTTTTATGCTTGATAAATCCCAAACTTACAGTAAAAACAAGCAGAAGGGCGCTCGCGTCAAAGCTTTCAGTAACAAACGTGGTAAAATTAAATACATTAAACCGACTAAAACCAAATTCGATTATGACGATATTAAAGAAGATGGGCTAGGAGACGGTCGTTATGCAAATATCCTTCAAGAAGCCGTAAATCAAAATAGTTATTCCAAACATTTAAAACCCGAGGCATTCAAACTTTTTAAGACTACTTGCAAGATCATTAAGCACGAAAAGCGCAAAAAGCAAATTCTACTTTTGCACCGTCATAATTTTACCAGCTTCGAGGGGCTTGACCTAGAAAGTTTCTACTACGCACTCAAAAACTATCTCTGCGCCGAAAATATTATGACAGCTACTACTTTTGAGCAAAAAGTCCGCATCATGACCATGCATAAGTCTAAAGGTCTAGAAGCTGATGTTGTGATTTTGTTGGAAATGAATCATGAACAAGTTTTATCTAACCACCCTCATGCGACAATTTTTGAATTATTTGATGACACTCTAGCTAACGAAAAAGCCGACCAAGAACGCTTGCTCTATGTCGCCCTCACCCGTGCCAAACATAAACTCTACATTCTCAGCACCGATCAAAAACCACCCACTCGGTAAAAATATGCTATAATAATAGAGACAATGTACCTTACGAAAATGAGAATGGAGGCAAAAAATGCAAACAATTATAATCTACTTTATTACCCCGTTAGACCATAACCCAAGCGTCCAAAAGCATTTTGAGGACCAAGTACGCATCGTTTATCCTAATCATCGGCATGATGACCTCAGATATCCCGATTTAGATGAGCATAAAGTTGCATTCAAACTCTGTACTTATGATGCTCAAGCGATCTACGCACAGATTCCTAAAATTCCACAGCCCTATCAAAATCAAGCCGAAATTATCGAAGCACTCAAACAGTGTCCGTTTGTATGCAATAGTGCTCAGAACTTGAATTCACAAAATAACGACACTGAGTTCGTCTGCGCTGCACCAGATTGGGAATGTCACCTCATTGCCGAGGCACTCAAAGCCAAGGTCAAGAATCCCGATCAAATTTTCGACCTGCATGATTATCGGAAGTGGATTGCCAAACTCTACAAAACCCAAAATATCAATTTTCTTCCGAGTATGTTTTGGCCAAACGGTAGCCTAGTTGACAACCTTTTGCAACAGCATTTTTCCTATCAGCACGACACTAAGCTCCTGTACTATCTTAATCAGATGCAGGCGCAATTGCTACCAAATTTCGACCCAGCTGCGTTTAAAGAGCGCTCTACTATGTGGTTCTATTTTAATCCATCTTACGTTGCCCCGAAATTTCCTCACCGTCTCCAGATTGCCGACCCCGAGAACTCAAGCATTCTGCACACACTAAAAAGAGCTGATTTTGCTCGCATCATCCTTGAGCTTATTCAAGCTATGCCGCCCGGAATTATGATTGTTGACAGTCTCACCTGGTTTTTCTATGACCTCAGTTTTCGAGAAGATTTGCTGGAAGATTATCATGACCCTCGTTATCTCGCAACTATAGGCTGTTCTGATAGCCATAGGGAACTTAATTTTGTTGGCTCTACCACTATGGTGATTCATGCTAAAAATGATCCAGAATACCCAGAGATTGCAGCTCTTTACGAACACTACGCCGATCGTATAGAGCAAAACGACCTCCGAGCACGCCACGAGGAGCAATTTTTTCCACCAATAGACCTTTTTGGCAAAATAGATGACTGGACAGTCAAAGTTTCCAAAGCACCCGACCGTTACCCTCAATCCTGGCTAACGGAGCATTTACACTTCTATTTGTCATTATTTTTCAGGAGCTATTTACCTGAAAAACTTGGCTTCTTGCCAATCGGCACAGCTATTTAACTATATTTTGTACAAGGTCACGTTTCGACGTGGCCATTTGTCAAGCACTTTTCGCTAAATGTTGTAAAAATTACAATCATAAAATCACACTTTTGTCAAAAAAAGAGCCAAGACCATTGACTTTTTTGGTATTCTGTGATACAATAAGATGATAAGGTCTATTTTCCCAGAAAATCGGATTTCACTCTATTATTTTTGGATATTTTATGATAAAATAGGATAAAGTTTATTTTGTAGCTTGAAAGCGAGGTATTTTTTAAGCACAATAATAAAAAGTAAAAGGTAAAGGGAGAAAAAGGAATAATCTCATGGCAAATGAAGTCAAAGATTTAGCAAAACTCCGCAATATTGGCATCATTGCCCATATCGATGCGGGTAAGACTACAACCACCGAAGCGATTCTTTATCGTACTGGTTTAAAACATAAAATTAACCTCGTTAAAGGTGGTGACGGCGGTGCAACTACTGACTGGATGGAGCAAGAGCGTGAGCGTGGTATTACTATTACCTCTGCAGCCGTTACGGCCTATTGGAAGGGTCATAAAATTAACATTATTGATACCCCAGGGCACATCGACTTTACCGCCGAAGTAGAACGTAGCCTACGTGTGTTGGACGGCGCAGTTGTAGTTTTTGATGGCAAGATGGGCGTAGAAGCTCAATCTGAAACCGTCTGGCGCCAGGCCAGCAAATACGGCGTGCCAAGAATCTGTTTCGTCAACAAAATTAATCAAATCGGTGGCGATTTCTACAAATCCCTCGACAGCATTCATAAACGTCTATCAAAGAATGCCGTTGCTATTCACCTACCAATCGGTTTCGAAAAAGACATTTGCGGCGTTGTCGACCTTATCGACATGAAAGCCTATACTTATAAAGATTATGCTGATCATGAGCTTATGGTTGGCGACATCCCAGCTGACATGCTCGAAAAAGCTAAGAATGCACGCAGCATGCTAGTCGAAGAAGCCGTCCAAGCCGATGAAGACTTGATGGAAAAATTCTTTAATCAAGGCGAAGAAGCAATTACTGAAGTTGAGCTCAAGGCGGCCCTCAGAAAGCGCGTACTTGATGGCGATTTCTATCTTGTCACTGGCGGTGATGGTCGTGGCGTAATCGTAGAAAAAGTGCTTGACCTTGTAGCTGACTATCTACCAAGCCCACTAGACCGTGACCAAGGTCAAACCGTTGGTATCGATCCAAAAACTGGTAATCAAGTTGTCCGCAAAGCTAGCGACAATGAGCCGCTTACAGCTCTAGCCTTTAAAATTGCTGCCGACCCATTTGTTGGTAAGCTCGTGTTCATTAGGGTTTATGCTGGTAAGTTAACGAGCGGCAGCACCGTCCTTAACGCTACTACGGGGGATAAAGAGCGTGTCGGTCGTATCGTTCGAATGTTCGCCGACAAGCGCGAGGAAATCTCTGAAATTACCGCTGGTGATATTGCCGCCGTAGTTGGATTAAAAGATGTCACAACTGGTACAACTATTTGTGACCCAGCCCACCCAATTCATCTTGAAGATATTAAGTTCCCAGATCCACCAGTAAGCATTGCTGTCGAACCAAAAACCAAATCCGACCAGGAAAAGATGGGTATGGGCTTGCAAAAACTTGCCGAAGAAGATCCGACCTTGCGCATTCATACCGACGAAGAAACCGGACAAACCATCATTTCTGGTATGGGCGAGCTACATCTCGAGATTGCAATCGATCGCCTCAAAAAAGAGCACGGCGTTGAGGCTAATACCGGTGCTCCACAGGTAGCCTACCGCGAAACTATTCGTGGCACTGCCGAAGCACAAGGTAAACACATTAAGCAATCCGGTGGTCGCGGTCAATACGGTGACGTCTGGATTAAGTTTGAGCCAAATGAAACCGGCAAAGGCTTCGAGTTCATCGATATGATTAAAGGTGGCGTCGTTCCACAAGAATACCGCAAACCTGTTCAGCAAGGCGTTGAAGAAACCCTCGCTGGTGGTGTCATTGCTGGCTACCCAGTAGTTGACGTCAAAGCCACCCTTTATGATGGTAGCTATCACGATGTCGACTCTAGCGAGCTCGCCTTTAAATTAGCCGGTAGCCTGGCGACTCGTGAAGGCGTTAAGAAAGCGCAGCCTGTCCTACTTGAGCCAATCATGAAAGTGGAAGTTACCACTCCAGAAGAGTTCATGGGTGACGTTATTGGCGACATCAACTCTCGCCGCGGACGCATCGAAAGCATGGAAGACTTAAATGGTGGCGCCAAACTGATTAAAGCCTTCGCTCCACTAGCCAACCTATTTGGATATACATCTGATTTGCGCTCGATGTCTCAGGGTAGAGCAGCTAGCTCAATGGAAATCTTTGGTTATGAAGAAGTTCCACCAAACGTAGCCCAAGAAATTATCGAAAAGAGAAATACAAAGGAATAAAACCTATTAAGACCTAGAAACTGGCAATTATACAACGGTTGCCAGTTTTTTAATAGGATGCAGAGAGAAAGCCCAAACCATCGCACGTGCGCTAAACCTGGATATACGCCACGTTCCTCTATCGCTAAATAACTCGCAAAATTAACATCATCCATGCTCTCAGTACTAGACCATACACCATTCTGAAATCCCAAATTTCGCAGAGAATTTGTTGCTGTATAAATTATGCCCGTACCCACAAGATTCAAAGGATGCCCCAAAATATTTTGACCCGAATCGCTGATTTTACTACTATAATATCCCTGCCAATCAAATACATCCTTTTCCTCAAACCTAAACCCGTACCGACTTAACATTCCTGCAAAACTTCCATCATCCAGCAATGGTTTACCTTCAGCATCACGCCCGCTCGTTGCCATTTTCCAGCCTTTAGGACAGATACTATTAGTTGCATTAGCGTTAGTAATAGTACCACCAGAACCAGCAGTAGCAGTATTATACTGATAGTAATTACCGATTAGATAGTGAGGATCGTACTCACCTGCAGTACAATAGCTCGTCAAAGCAGTACCTTCAGCATTGAATGCCTCAGCACCAGCAGTACACTTGATTGCCATGTAGTCCTTCCCTGTCTTTCCAGCATTCGCTGTATCAGCAGCAGAATCATAAGTTGGACTCCATTTTGCAGGATCGCTCACATCATAAAAACCAACTTGAGTACAATCACCCATCCATTTTGCCGTTGTACCACAAGACTGACCCCAAAGTGGATG
>CAZVTE010000017.1:0-13571 GCA_964629705.1 uncultured Candidatus Saccharibacteria bacterium
CTAGATAGCCAGCCTCTATCTGATAGAACGGGTTTTGTAAAATTTTATTGCTTAGATCCTCCTTGCCATAACCTTGTTGATTACTTCCCTTTTCCTCAAACCTAAACCCATATAGACTTAACATACTTATACATTCTAGGATAATTTAGTCTTTTCTAAAAGTAACTCATTCTTCTTTCGGTTTTTGTTATCCACTTTCTGTGAGGCCGCGTTCAAAGCGCCTGTCGTCACAGGGCTTTGCCGCTAGTCCTCCTCGTGAGTCCGGATTCCCCACAGAAAGGGATAATAAAAACCAATCATAAAGCAAAGAAAAGACTAAATTATTCTAATCATAAGTATTAACAAAGTAGAATAGATACTGGATATAGTCTTGTTTGAACAAAGTATATTCTAACCTTCAAACTGTGAAGTGGGTGAAGGAGTATTAGAATAAACTATTCTGAATGTGACTAAAAGGCTGTCGAAGCTCGACAGCCAGAGTGAGACACCCGTGAAGACGGGATGTCTCACGGGTCACTTCAGAATATGTTTTTTCTAATACTACATAAGTTGTCTATAAATTAGAATACAGAAAAACTATTGCACTAGCTTCAACCAACACATATCTACTTTATTACTAATATTATTACCCTCCACCCACTTTACTTTGTACGGAGTGGATTTCTTAATGTTAACATTACTGGTTTAGGCGGCGCAAACCATGAGAGTAATCTATGGAGCTCTACGGCAAAATTAGATGATGTTAATAGAAGCTATTATCCGCACGTAAATGACACTGCCGTCAACGAGATAGCTAACTTCCGAAAATATGGTGTTTCTCTCCGCTGAGACCAGCTAGCAATAAAACTGTCCTAAAGGCTGGAAAATGGCAACGAGCGAAAGAGAAAGTGTGAGTAGCTGGCGACCGCAATACTTGGATGGCAGCTTTGCTAAACTTTATTATTCTTACGGCTTTGAATTTGATAAACAGGGTAGCGCCGATTATCATGGTTTTGGCGGTGCATTAGAGCAGAATGGAGTTAACCTAAAACATGCCCCGATATATTTAACGTACAGTGGCTGGAGTAGTATCAGTAGTAATAGCGTTGAATCTGTTGGTCTTGCAGGCTATATTTGGAGCAGTACCGTGTATGCTGAAGTATCATTGTCTAGCCACCAGCAAATAACGCTATCGGAAATATTTCCAGCCGGATTTGGTATGCGTTGGTATGGCGAATCTCTCCGCTGCCTAGCACTAGAAAAAGCATTTATTTTTTGGAAATAGTTAGTGCTGTCGCTAACCCAGCTAGACTACGTACGCCTAGTGACCTCACCTACATGCAAGACATGACACATGATATTTGCGCCAATACGAAAGATAGTAATGGTAATACTAATATCACTCCAGGGAACGAAGTAACTAAGCAACTTATAGACGTGAGAGATGGCAAAAAATACTGGGTATCTAAACTAGCGGATCAGAATTGTTGGATGACGCAGAATTTGGCCTATGATATTACACAGGAAAGAATTGATAATAATGAAATCAATCCCTCGAACACTGACGTGTCCGAAGTGTGGAATGAAAGTAGTGCTTATCCGCCAGTACCAACATGGGAAACTACGAAGTTTGATCTTTCTAATGACCCTAATGGTACAAATAGCTGGAATTTGGGGAATTACATGATTACGGATTCAGCGACTAATTTTGTATCCTGTACTGGACTTGTGGGCGGTGTAGCTTTTAATCCGACGACATGTTCACGTCTCAAGGAATATGATGATAATGCAATCAACGCGCACTATTTATTGGGTAATTATTACCAATTTAATGCTGCTACGGCCGGAACGGGTGGAAATAATACGAATAGTGAAGCTGCACACTTTACTCAAAAATTGGTTCAGCAGCAGATTTAGCCCATGCTCTTTATTATGATGCCGCTGATACCAATATCGATGCTATCGGTTATTATAGCCGTTATGTCGGTCGTTCTGTGCGTTGTCTGGCGCGGTAATAAATAATACATAAAAATAATATCCTGACCATAATAGCAATGGTCAGGATATACGGATAATCAAAATTTCAATGATTACATTTTAATTTCTGCATCCACACCAGCAGGAAGTGCCAAGCTCTGCAAAGCATCAATTGTCTTTGCGGTTGCATTGGAAATGTCAATCAAGCGCTTGTGAACCTTCATCTCGAAAGCCTCGCCGCCAGTTTTATAGACATGCGGAGACTTCACAACCGTAAAAGTGCTACGCTTGGTTGGTAAAGGCACTGGACCAGACACGCTAGCACCGGTGCGGATTGCCGTATCGACAATCTGTTTTGCACTTTGGTCTATCACACGGTGGTCATAGGCCTTCAAGCGAATACGAATTTTTAATCCTTCAGCTTTTTTAGCTTCAGTCATTTTATCCTTTCGAGCTCCATAACCTCAGATAACCTCTAGACGGGTATTTCGATGAGTTTTTGGAACTAAATATTAATGTTACTTACTCTTTGATTGTAGCATATTTTTTTCTAAAAAGCTACTAGAAAATCCTAATTTTCTCGGATTTTTTAAAAAATGCCACATCAAAATCCAAGGTTGTAAGCTCATAGCTTACCCCTTATATTTCCATTATAGCACACACTGTGCAAAAAGTCAATACCAAAATCATAAATCTGAGCTCTACTCTTTAGAGTATTGAAAAAGCATTTTTAAATGCATAGGCCTAAAATATTACTTCTATACCGAAAATTATGTGATATAATAGAGTTATGTCGTTGATTTCGAAGTTAAAAAAACGTTTCTACTTTGTAGCGGCGAGTTACTTTAAGCTTTTTGCTGGTTTTGCATGGCGTCGCTGGCATCCTCGAGTAATCGCCATTACGGGCTCAGCCGGTAAAACTACTATGCTGAATCTCGTGGAGTTTGAGCTGGGGAGTCGAGCTCATTATTCACATAACGCTAATTCAGCTTTTGGTATTGCTTTTGATATTCTGGGGATGGACGGTATTCGTGGTTCCAAATGGCGGTGGATTAAGCTAATTTTTCAAGCTCCAATCCGGTCAATTTACTATAAGCGGACTAATGAGTTTTATGTTGTGGAGGTTGACGGTGAGCGTCCTCATGAGGCGGAATTTGTCGCTAAGTGGTTAAAACCAGAGGTGACACTGTGGGTATCGCTTGGCCGGTCTCATGCCGTACAGTTTGATAAAGAAGTGGCAAATGGCAGATTCAAGAATCTAGACGAAGCTATTGCGCACGAATTTGCGACCATCCCTGCGAATACTACGAATCAAGTCTATGTTGATGCCGACAATGAACTAATGCGAGCATCGGTCAAGGGAATCAATGCAAAAGTCATAGAACTGAGCAAAGATAAGTTGGTTAGCTATCGGGTTTATCCCGATCGCACAGATTTTGTTTTCGTAGACACTAGCTTTCACTTCTTCGAGCCCGAGCCAAAGGATTTGACGATTCAACTTCTGATGCTTAAACAATTGACGAAATATCTAGATATCCCTCTAAAAACTGAATTTAAAGGTCTGAGGATTGCACCGGGTAGAAGCTCGTATCTCGAGGGTAAAAATAATCTCAAATTGATTGACAGTAGTTATAATGCTCATTTAATTAGCATGGCATCAATTCTCGAAATGGCAAAAGACATGCAAGCTGAACCGAAATGGCTAGTGATCGGTGATATGGTGGAGCAGGGTAGTATTGCTCAGGAGGAGCATGAGAGCTTGGCGGAACTTATCGCCGTGGTGAAGCCAGAAGAGGTGATTCTAGTGGGAAAGCGCACTAAAGAATGGACCGCACCTAAATTGCAAGAACTAGGAATTAAAGTGCGCGCCACTACTGACCCGCATAAAGCTTTAGCCTTTATTGAAGAGAATGCTAAGAATGGCGAAGTAATTTTCTTTAAAGGTAGTCAATATCTAGAATGGATTATCGAAAAACTGCTAAAAAATCCCGAAGATGCTCAAAAATTGCCACGGCGCGAGAAAGCAGCTGTAATGCGACGCCGTAAGCACGGTTTGGAATAAAAGTCAATCTAGTAAAAGATGGTCAGCTGTGATAAGATAAAGAAAATGCGAGGTATCATGAGTTGTAAAAACGGAGGCAAGGCGAAGTGGTGACACTATATATTATTCATGGTTGGACGTATACAGTGGCTCCATGGGAGAAGACTATTGCTTTGCTTGACAAGTATGGGATTGAAGTGAAGATGTTACATGTTCCAGGCTTGACGGCGCCTTCAAAGGAAGTCTGGACAATTGCTAAGTATGTCGAGTGGGCCGATGGGAATATCCCTGATGGTGCCATTGCTCTGGGGCACAGTAATGGCGGACGAATTTTGCTAAACTTATGTTCTCTTAAGCCTAAGAAATTAAAAGAACTGATTTTGCTTGATAGTGCTGGAGTCTATGAGACGAGCAAAAAACGTGATATTGCTCGAGTTTTGTCAAAAAGTTTTGGTTTTATGAAAAAAGTTCCTGGCGTGGAGAAAGTTTGGCATAAACTGACCGGTTCGAGTGATTATGACCGCGCTCCAGAGAATATGAAAAAGACTCTTGCCAATATGCTTGAATCGGATAAGAATTTGAATTTAGCAAAAATAAAAGTAAGGACAGAGATCTTGTGGGGCGAGGCTGATACGATCACGCCAGTTCGGCAGGCTAAAATTTTGGCGCAGGGGATTGAAGACAGTAAGTTGCAGATTTTCCCTAATTGGAATCACGCTCCCTATATTTCTCACCCTGAAGAACTCGCTCGGGCCATCGCTGAGGTTTTGACGGGGGCTAAGGCGGATAAGCTTATTTCCAATAATATGCCTAAGATGGCGAGTGCTAAGGGACCTGAACCCACATCTGCTAATATGCCGAGTATGAGGAGAAAATCATGAAGTTCTTAGGATTGGCAGCGAATTATTCTGTAGGCAATGTGTTCCGGCATTTGTTTGCATGGGGAAGCCGTAAAGATGCTGACCGACTAAAGGGTGCGCTTGCTAAGCGATATAAGAGTCGAGAGGATCGTGTAATTCTTTATCATACGGGGAGATCGGCCCTAGCGGCGGCAATTGAGGCGGTAGTTCCAAGGAATTCAAAAATTATCGTGGCTACACCTACTTGTATTGCGGTGGTGCGAGCGGTGCGAGCTGCCGGTTGTGTGCCGGTTTATGCTGATTCAGAGAAAGGAGGCGTGCAGTTTGGATTGAAAGAGTTGGCGAGTGTGATTAAGCGTGAGCCGGATGTTGCTGCAGTTATTATCCAGAATACCCTAGGTGTGCCAGTAAAAATGCATTTAGTAGAGAAGTTTTGCAAAGAAAAAGGAATTAAAATCATTGAGGATTTAGCGCATTCTGCCGGCAGGTTTTATCCAGACGGACGCGAGGTGGGTACAGTGGGTGTAGCCACAGCACTCTCTTTTGGGAAAGGGAAGGCGATTGATACGATCTCTGGCGGTGCCTTGATTGTGCGTGACCGCAATGCTAAAATGCCTAATTCTCCTGCCTTCAAGCCGCAACGAGCCGACCGTTGGCGTGATCGCTGGTATCCATTCTTGGCAATGCTCTCGCGCGGGCTGTGGAATGTGAAAGTCGGGAAAATGATTCTAGGTGCATCGGTAAAACTTGGCTGGATTCAGAAATCCGCCGATGCTGAGCTGAATTTAGATACTCGGCTGACTAACTGGCAGGCTAAACTAGCCTACAGGCAATTAGGGGAATTACCACGGACTGTTCCCAAGGCACTGAAGGTGGCAGCAGATGGAGTTTTGGCGAATCCGCCACTGCGAGAGTGGAGAATTGTACAGAATCGCAAGCAAGTTCTCAAAGAACTGGAACAAGCTGGTTATGATTTTCATGAAATCTGGTATGATGAGGTGGTTTCACCCAAACGTTATTTGAAGGAGGCGGAGTTCGACTCGAGGCAATTGCCAAACACGACAGACTTAGTGAAGAAGATTATCAATGTCCCTACCTGTTATTCGGAAGATAGTTTAAAAAACGCATATAAAATAATTGCAAAGTATGAGGTAGAGACATGAAGATGACATGGAAAAAAGTTTTAGCAACTTGGCCGGAAGCTAATTTTTTACAGTCCCCTGAATGGGCTAAAGTGAATGAAATGATGGGGTATAAGGTGATTACGGAAGATTTTAACGGTGTGGGCTGGTGCATGATGATTGTGAAAAACGCTAAGCGTGGTCGCTATCTAGAAATTGGTGGCGGTCCACTAATCGATTGGGCAGATATGGGTGTGGTGAGGGCTGTTTTTGATAGAATTAAAACAATTGCCAGGATGGAAAAATGTGTCTTTATCCGGATGCGACCACAGCTCAGGGCGGTGCGAAGAAACACGGACTTAATGGGGGACTTAGGTTTCAAAAAGGCACCGATGCACTTGCACGCTGAGCATACGGTTATCATTGATTTAGAGAAGAGCGAAGAAGAATTACTCAAGAACATGCGCCGTCAAACCAGATATGAAGTGCGCCGGGCGGATAAACTGGGAATCAAGGTTGAGTCCGGTAATAGCGAGAGTTTATTCGAGGAATTCCACCAAGTGCAGGCAGAGACGGCCGCTCGTCAGAACTTTGTGCCGCCTAATCTCAAAATGCTGATGGCAGAACGTGAGGGCTTTGGCAGTGCCGCAAAGATTTATCGGGCTTATCTCGAGGTTGAAGACGAGCTTAATCCTAAGAAAACTAAAAAAGATCCTATTGCCTACGGCTTAATTCTGGAGTGTGGCGAGGAAGGAGAATATTTTGAAGCGGCTTCAACTAGTCTCAATTCTAAACTCCCCGGAGCTTATGCTTTGCAGTGGCAAGTAATGCGTGATTTAAAACAAGAAGGATATAAACGGTATAATTTGTGGGGTATTGCTCCCAAAGGAGCAAAAAAACACCGTTACGCTGGTGTTACTACATTCAAAACTGGTTTTGGTGGTGAAGTTGTGGAGTTCGTACCGGCTATGGATTTTGTAGTTAAGAAGGGTAGATATGTGCTAAATTGGCTGGTTGAGAAAATTCGGAGCAAGAAGCGGCATTTATCATAAAATACCCTTATCCTTCTATTGTATCACACTTTACCTAAAAAGTCAATAGAAGAATGTAAAAATATGATAGATTTCGTTATAAAATAGTAAAGAGATGGGGCAAAATCATTAAAAAGTCTTGACAAAAGCGGAAAGAGATTAAATTATGAAGATTATTGATATAGAAGATAGAGAGCAGTGGGATAGTTTCGTCACTAAGCATCCCGAGGCAAACTTCTTGCAATCTTGGGATTTTTATGAATTCCATAAAGATAGAGGTAACGAGGTAGTTCGGAGGGCGGCGATCGATGAAGAAGGTGAGATTCTAGGGGTCTATGCTGGGGTAGTAGAGAAAGCTAAGCGAGGCAAACATCTAGCAATCGCTGGCGGCCCAATTCTGGATTGGAATAATCAAGAACTTGTGCAAAAAATCTTTGAAGATATGAAAACTGAAGGCAAAAAACATCATTGTGTATTTGTCCGCGTACGACCACAATTGGAAGCAGAAAAAGGTATTCCCCTGCTGGAAAAGCTAGGTTTAAAACGCGCGCCAATGTATCTTTCGGTAGAGTATGCGGGCGTGCTAGATTTGAATAAAAATGAAGAGGAGATTCTCAAAGGCATGCGACAACGCTTGCGCCGAGCTTTGAGGAAGGCTGAGAAAAATCAAATCACTGTTGAGAAGAGTACTAATCCGGCTGATATTAAGGAGTTCTATAATATTCAGCTGGAAACGGCTGGTCGACACGGGTTTGTCGCTTTCTCGGAGGACTTTTTTACAAAACAGTTTGCTGCTTTTGCTAAAAATGGCGAAGCGGTTCTCTATACGGCGAGATATAATGGCGAAGTCCTGGCGCAAAATTTTATGATTTTTTATGGCAATGAAGCCTCATATCACTATGGCGTTAGTTCAGAGCTGGGAACGAAACTCTCTGGTGCACCATTATTGCATATGGAGGCGATGCGTGATGCGAGAGAAAGGGGAATTAAGCGCTACAATTTTTGGGGGATCGTGGGCGAGGATGAGACCTGGCATCGGTTTTATGGCGTCTCGCAGTTTAAGCGCGGCTTCGGCGTGGACGAGCTTAAATATACGCCAGCGCACGATATTATTTTAGAGAAAGGAAAATACGCTTTCACGAAATTGATTGAGGATGTTAGAAAGAAAAAGAGACATATCTAAATGATAAAACAAATAGGTATCGGTGTTACCGATACCTACCTTTGTTAGTTCTATAAACCTCCGGTATAACCGGAGTGTACGTTTGAAGACAAGGTGTATAATAAGGGTCATCCGGTAGGATGGCCCTTATTGAAAGGATATACACTCATGAAACACAAGCGTACAATTAGAACTTTATCACATTCGTACTACGATTTGAAGTATCACATTGTTTGGACTCCCAAATATCGTGGTAATGTTTTAGTAAACCAAAAAGTTAAACAAGAAGTAAGAAGAATCATTGAGCAGATTGTAAAATGGAAGCATTGGGAGCTTCTTGAGCTTAATATTCAGGATGATCATATTCATATGATTCTTCTTGCTTCTCCTAGAGATTCAATATCTTATATTATGCAAATAATCAAAGGTAAGTCTTCAGCATGGTTAAAAAAGAAAATTAAAAACAAAGCAGGTATCTACGAACGACATAGTTTGTGGGCGAGAGGTTATTTTGCTTCTACGGTTGGTATTGATGAGCTAATCGTTCGTAGATACGTAAGATATCAAGAAAAAACATAATGAAGTAGATCAACCTAGCCTATTTGATAAAATTTAGGGTAAAAATTAATTAGCAAAGGCCATCCCGCCGGCAGCCGGCAAGCCCAAAACCTCCGGATCGAGATCCGGAGGTCGGTTATTAGCTCCAAAACCCGGTTTTATTTATCAAACGGATGTGCTAACTTTAAATCTGGGCGGTCTTCAGCGATGCGCATCAACTCGTTATACTTAGCAATTCTCTCTGAACGAGACATTGAACCGGTTTTGATCTGACCGCAACCTAAGCCAACCGCAAGATGGGCAATACTCGTGTCTTCAGTTTCGCCCGAACGGTGGGACATGACAGTATTATAGCCTGCCTTTTTAGCCATCATAACAGCGGCGATCGTCTCACTAAGACTACCGATTTGGTTTGGCTTAATTAAGATTGCATTACCAACTTTCTCATTAATACCTCTCTCGAGCAATTTGACATTCGTGACGAATAAATCATCTCCAACTAGCTGAACTTTATCTCCTAGGCGTTCAGTGAGGATCTTCCAGCCTTCCCAGTCACTCTCGCTTAAGCCATCTTCAATAGATACTACTGGATAATGATCTAGCATCCAAGCATACCAATCAGTCATATCGGCAGCAGTCTTAGTCTCTCCATTAGTTTTTAAGACATATTTACCGTTATCATAGAATTCAGAAGAAGCAACATCGAGACCAATCGCAATGTCTTTGCCAAGAGTATACCCCGCAGCTTCGATTGCCTGTTTGATGCATTCCAGCGGCTCATTATTACCTTCGCGGACTTTTGGACCATAACCACCTTCATCACCTACGGTCACAGTATAGTCACGATCCTTCAAAATCTTTTTTAGGGAATGGAAAGTCTCAGCACCCATACGCACAGCTTCGTCAATCGTGCTAGCTCCTTTTGGAATAATCATGTACTCTTGAATATCTGTACACCAATCCGCATGTGCACCACCATTCATGACGTTCATCATTGGCATCGGCAGAGACATCTCGTTCTCAGTGCCAGCAAGCTCGGCAACGTACTGGTAGAAAGGAATATGCTTGGCTCTCGCCATTGCTCTTGCGGCTGCTAAAGAAACCGCCAAAATCGCATTTGCACCCAGGTTTTCCTTGTTGTCGCTACCGTCTAGATCTAGCATTAGCTTATCAACCTGCTCTTGCTCAGCAGTATTTCCGACTAAGACATCCTTAATCTTATTATTTACATTCCAAACCGCCTTGGTGACACCTTTGCCGTTATAAAACTTACTATCACCATCGCGGAGCTCTAGAGCTTCGCCTGAACCAGTTGACGCACCAGAAGGCACGATTGCTCTACCAGCATAGCCGGACTCCAGAAAAACGTCTGCCTCCACTGTTGGATTGCCTCGACTATCGAGGACTTGTCTTGCTTTTATATCTTTAATTGTAAAATCTTCCATAATTCTCATTATAGCACGCAAGTTTTAACTTGGGTATAACTTTTTCGGTGCAATGGTATAAAAGCCGTAAAACATCTGAGAATTAAACTATAAGAAAATGATTTACAAAAGTTGAAGCTGCATGCTATAATAGATGCAAAGGCTACTAAAGCAAGGAGGTAAAATGGACCGCGAGGAGCTCGGTGGGTCACAGAACTCGGAACAGACTTCTAATCAAGCATCAACGGATTCTTCTAATGCACAGAATCAAGTTAATGATGTATCTTTAGGGAATTTCCAAGTTAATATGAATGATGGTTCTGTAGCAGAACCAGAAGAAACGGTCGTTACAGAAGTTGCAGAAGCAGTGACTACTCCAACTGAACAAGTCGAGGAGGCACAGGTAACCTATGCGAATAGCGCTACGCCAGTGGAAGCGCCAGTAGCTAATGCGGCGCCCGTTGCCAGTCCTACAGAAGTTCCTTCTACGCCTCAAGCTGTAGCGCCATCAACAAATCTTGAACAAAACCAAGCCCGACAGGCCTCATTGCAGAAAAAGTCCAAAGCCACCGGTATTATTATTGCGGTGGTAGCAGTAATTGTATTAGCGCTCGGAGGGCTGGCAACTTGGTTCTTTGTCTTCTTTAATAACCCTACGAAGATAGTAGCAGATGCAGTTACGGGGTTATTCTCTGCAGAACATCTTGCGATGCAGGGCGATATTAGCTTCGAGCCGGTTAATCCCGAAGACGCTACGGAGGGGGTTCAAAAAGTTTGGATTAGTTTCTTCTCTGATAGTCGCCGAGTGTCTCCATCATCGTATGGCGGTATAATCAATCTTGATTTAGCGAATAATGATTCCTTAAAATTGTTTTTTGACTACAAGATTGCTGAGAATCATAATATCTACGTAAAATTTAGTATGTTGGCAGAAATTTTGGAGCAGGCAGGAATCAAGCACACAGATTATCCCGAGGCGGAGAAATTCTTTGAAGTTGTCAACCTCATTGACGATGAATGGTGGGAAATTAATGTTGCTGATTTAGTCAAACAGTTTGACCTCGATACAAAAATTGCAGATGTGTATGATGGCTGCTTAGATTGCTCAAGTAGCTTCGCGGCGGCTATCTTGCGTGATAAGACCTTCTCTAAGCTTTATCTAGAACACAGTTTTCTTGATATCAAAGAGAGTGATATGACACTGAGCGGTTCATCTGAGGATAGTAAGGGATATTCCGTAAGAATTAAGCCAGAGATAGCGGCCGATTATCTGAATAGTTTTATTCGGAGTAATGTTACGGACGAATATCTCAACTGCGTAGCTGACGAACTGGGCGAGAGTTATGATAAAAATAATATATCTGAATATGAAGCTAGTGACATTAGTAACAGTCTGCCAGATGATTATCAAATTATCTTAGGCATCAATCCGTGGACGCACAGGTTAAATATGGTTAGTGGTAGCTATAACGATGATATAACTAGGACTACCGCTAAGCTTGAATTCACCTATAAGGATATTCCATTCGAAGTGCCAACATCCTATCGACCAATTTCGGATCTTATTCAAGTATTACAACAGGACGGCGACGAGATTTGGCAGGGCATGTTTATTGTTGGGGAAGAAATGAGCTACTATCTTGAAGGTGATGATGGCAGTATAGATTATGGAGGAGAATTCGAAGATTGGGATTATGAAGACGGAGATTACTATGAGTTTGACTATGATGAAGACTATAATGACATGTACGACTTCGAATATGACGGGGAGGAATTGGAGAATTAAATGAGTTTCAAGAAAAATAGTAAAAACGGCAAAGATAAAAAAGCTGTGACTTCCAAGGCAAAATACGTGGCTTCGGCCAGTAATGACGATGATGTGATTTTAGCGCTAGATATTGGTACAGAATATGTTAAAGTTTTGATAGCTAGACAGAATCGTGATGGTCAGCTGGATATTATTGGCATTGGCAGAGCCCATCAAGAGGCTAGCAATATGTATGCAGGCGCAATCGCTGATATTCCAGGCGTAGTTGCAGTTTGCGAACGTGCCTTGTCTCAGGCTGAGAAAATGGCCAATGTCACTTGTAAGATGACCGTTGTAGGTATTGCCGGTGAGTTAGTGAAGGGCAATACCTCGACCATTAGGTATCGTCGCAAGAATGGTAATAAGCCTCTCACCGAGCAGGAGATGTCGCTTATTATTCAACGCGTGCAAGAACGAGCTGGTGAACAAGCAAAAAAAGAAATTGCTATCGAAACTAATAATCCAGATGTAGAAGTAAGATTAATTAATTCTGCTATTGTTTCTATTATGATTGACGGTTACAAAATTTCCAATCCAATTGGCTTTAAGGGGACTGACGTTTCAATTCAGTTTTATACTGCTTTTGCTCCTATGATTCATGTTTCCGCTATCGAGCAAGTGTGTGCCGAGCTGTCGTTAGATTTGCTGGCGGTGGCGGTAGAGCCGTTTGCCGTTTGTCGCGCTTGTCTCGGAGACGAAGTTGATAATGGTTTTTCTGCCATTTTGCTGGATATTGGTGGCGGCACTACTGATATTGCCGTAATAGATGACGGTGGCGTTGAAGGTACGAAGATGTTCAGTATCGGTGGCCGTAGTTTTACGCATCAGATTGCTGAAACACTTGGTGTGGATTTCGATTTAGCCGAGCGTTATAAGCTTTCGATTGATGTGCCAGCTCGTGTTGCCCGCGATACAAAAGAAAAAATGTTGATAGCAATTCGTCGGAATCTTGCGGTTTGGCTTTCTGGTGTAGAAATTACACTGGAAGAATTTAATCTTTCTGAACTATTACCTAGTCGAATCTTGCTATGCGGCGGTGGCGCTGGTTTACTTGAGCTACAAGAAACTTTAGCAACAACCGATTGGTTTAAAGATTTGCCATTTGCTCGCCGCCCAGTAGTGCACTTGATTGAGTATAAAGATATTCCTGACATCAACAATGTCACCGATTCACCAATCGATTATTCATATATGACGGCAATTGGTTTATTGAGAGTAGCTCTAGATACCATAGCCGGCACTCCTGAAGAAACTGGTATTAAGGCTAAGCTAGCCAAATTACTGCAAAACTAGAAATAGTGATATTGATGATAAACAGTAGGCAAAATCAGAGCTTGTCAACTAGCTCGTATTTACCTAATTCTAATCCGCCCAATTTGTAATTCCCAAAACTAATCCGATTTAGCTTGACGACCGTGTATCCTAACGCACCGAAAGTTCTTCTAATCTGGCGATTCCGACCTTCGCTCATAGTAACTGCCCAAGTTTTTCTGCTGTCATTGATTCGCTCTAAGCCAAGCTTTGAGACACCGTCTCCGATTTCGATACCAAAATCCGCAATCATTTGTTGATGTAGCGGCGCTAGCGGCTGATCTAGCTCTACGATATATT